>CAYPTG010000001.1:0-71461 GCA_964413455.1 uncultured Mycobacterium sp.
GATCAACCCTTCCCGCTCCCAGCGGCGCACCGTAGAAGCCGAGCGCCCCACACGCGTTGCGAAGCCCGATACCCGCAATATCTTGCTCATTATGCACAATAATAGCCAGTAATGCCCAGATGCCTAGCTGCTAGTTACAGCTCCCTATCGGGGATTGGAACGGCAGCCGTTCACCCCCAGATAAGGTGGGTGGCACGTCTAGCCTTTCAGGAGGAGGAGCCCGGATGGATGGGATAAAGACGTTGACTCGTGATGAGTACGAGGCCCTGCGCAGGCACGGCTATGCGGGCACGCGGCGCAGTCTGGAGTCGGACATGCAAGCAGGGTGGGCTGGAACGCACTGGTACATGTTCAACGCTGGTGGCCGTGGTGTGACGTTGGCGCCCTGCAACGTCGAGGGAAAATCGTCGGTGAAGTGATCAGCAGGCTAGCGCACCCTCGCCGGTCCTGTGACTGGCGGCGAGGCATCGCAGTGTCACTGTCCGAGAGCCATCACTCGCGCTAGTTCTTCAGGATTTCCAGCCTTGAGGACTTTCAACGCTTTCTGGTGCAGGGCGGAACCTTGGCTCGCTCGTTGTCGAACGTGGCGCCATACCGCTTCATCGTCCTCAAACGGATAGGGCTCTGGATACCTGGACCATTCCTCAGGACAGTCGAACCGCTGGAGCTGAAAAACTCCATGATCAGGGCGGCTGCATTCAAAGAGATCCCAACCTTCGGCTTCCGCTGAATACGAGTCGTCCAGTGTCCAAACTGCTTGTTGCTCAGTCGATTCCGCAGGCATGTACACGTTCCTTAGTCTCGATGGCGTCGCCTTAGGATGCGCGGTCCAGTCCGCTGCGCCCACAACTGCCGGCACCTTGCATATACCACACGCACGGATAAGTCCGCTAATGCCCCGTTCACAAAACTACGCGCTACGTACCCCGCCGCACAGCAGCGCCGCGCCTCTCCCGGCCGCTCGGGCTGCCATGCCAGCGGAGAAGTCGCAACATATCCATGCCGACGACTTGGCGCACGGCGAAACTTCACGACCTCAATTCGTGTCGGCCAACCATGTACAGAGTTCGGATCCCTACGTTGGAGACGAGGACGGCGGTGGTACCGGGGAGTGACGGGCTACTCGACAAAAAAGCAGACCAGAAGGAAGAAGGATGACGGGCTTGACAATCTATAGCGGCGCGACGCAAGCCGAGCACCACTGTGACCCGTCAGCCGATGACCCCCTCATGGACCTCCGTGGGCCAGTCGAGATGCCCCTCGCATTGATGCCGGATGAAAGCCTAGTGTCGCGCACCCAGGCTGCCTTGAACACCGCGCTGGGTAGCGGCTGCTACCAGGATGTCAGGGCCTGTGAAGATGAAGCCCGGCGGCGGAACAAGCTGCATCTTTACGACCGCGGCTATTCCGAATTCTGGCTGAGCATTTTCCACCAGCCCCCGGCCCTTGCCGGGCGTGCCCATCCCGGCAACCTCCGCGGAAACACCTCATGGCCGGACCGCGAGCCGGCCAGGCTCGCCCTCGCTGGCTGCGTATAGCCGCGGATGGGGCTGGAGGCAACAGATGACGCGGGATGAGCAGCGCGCTCTCTACGGCACAACGCAGCGAGACCTCGGAGCTCTCGCCGAGATATAGAGGGGCTAAGGGATGCGGTTCGTTCTGAGTCGATTAGCTACGGCGAGATTCAACGCCTGTCGGAACTGGCCGCTCATATCGACCCGGAAGTTGTCGACCTCTTGGAATGGGCCGGCGTCGATTGAGCCCCCCGACACCCACGCACGCCGCGGCCCCGAACGTGCCGCGCACGCTCGGCGCGTTGCTGCTCGGCGCCCAGCTCGACGTCAACGAACCACTCAACCGCCGCCACGCCGAGAGCGCCGGCGCCTACCCAGAACGTTATGACCACCGACGGCCCCGACGCTCCCCCCGAGCTCTCCGACATCGAAAAGGCCCGCTACCGCGCCGCCCTCACCGCCCGCCAGGACCTGCACACCGCGCTCGACACCGGCGACGCCGGGCTGCAGCGCGCCGCCGCCGGCCAGTTCCAACAAGCCATCTCGCAACTCGATCCCGACGCGACGCGCGACAAGCTGCACCTACCGGACGACGCCGGCGAGCACGAGGACGCGCTGCGCGCAATCCTGCTGCGCATCCCAGACGGGTGGGGCCGCTGGCTGTCGCTGGGCGCCGGCTGGTGGCCGCTCATTATCGATCTTGACCGGCGCCTTGCTGTTATCGATCCCGCCTATGTTGTTTTGCAGTGCAAGGAAAAATTCGGTGGTCTGCGCTACTACGCCCGCACCAGTGACGGGCTCGACCCGGCCGGGAGAACGCACTTTCGCGAACTCATCGAACAAGCGCAGGACCGGTCCTGGCGCATCTGCGAACAATGCAGCGGCGAGGGAATGCTCCACGCAAGCAGCAGCAGCTACCTCCAAACACTCTGCCAGCACTGCGCAAACACGAAGGGCTACAACCCAGTTGGCGAAACCGTCGACACCCTCGGCCCCGAGCACACCGGCCTCTGGAAAATCACCACCAGCGACGGCCACCAGCACTACTGGGACGCACGCCGGCGCCCCAACGACTCCTGGCCCGCCGTCGGCCAAACCTTTCAAAAAGGTGTCGTCGTCGAGATCAAACGGGTCCGCTGAAGCCTTGGCGGCGCGCGGCTTAGCAGCCACTGGCTCGCGCAAACCTCACATTCCAGGGGGATAGCAGCTCCTGTAGCTCACCACGACGTACGCCTTCAGGGGTGGGCCAGCCTGTCAACGAAGCCTTAGCCGTCCGCGATCAGGCCGGCGGCGACGCACACCTGGTAAAGAGCCGATGCGGTGAGGCCGCATGCGATTCGCGCGATTAGTCACGCCACACATCCTGCCCAGCGGCGCGGTGCGCGCCGCCTGATGACACGAATGAACGGTGCCCAAACTGTGCCAGCAGCAGCCGGTGATGCTTACTTTGGGGCAGCCCTTGACGGGGCGGGGGCGCCGGCCGACCAAAAGAATCGCCAGCATGTCTCAGCTCGGGCGCGCGCGGCATGTACCTCAAAGATCGGGCCTCGGCACTCGTGTCGAACCAGGCCCACCGCGAACCGCTAAACACACTAGAAACCATGGACGACATCGACCTCCTTGCGCTCCACGAAGCGGCCGAAATCCTCGATCAACACGGTTACCACGACATCTCCGTCCAAGTATTCGCCGTTGCAGAACGCGAAGGCTAGGGTCCACCGAGACCAGTGGCAACGGTGGGCGAATCGGCGGCGGTTGAACGGTGCGCGATCGTGTCACCGGCAATCTGGCCGCCGAGCGGCTGTCACGATAGGCAGATGCCATGGTTCCGAGTAGATAACCGCACCGAAGGGGTCGCCGCCTTGGTCGAGGCCGCGAACGTTCCCCATGCCGTCGAGAAATATCTCACCGAATACCCTCCCGACCTTCTGGTGGAACCAGCTTCGGAAACAGAAATCAGGGAGTGGCTCGACTCAGATCTGCAACCGTGGCCCATCTGAGTTGACCGAAACCTTCTTCGGCGCAAGCCCTCGACTTCAGTCGGGGGATAGCCGATCCCGTCTTCTTGGGTAGGTCAACTGGAAGACACGCGCCAGATGGACGGGCGCAATCAGCAACGGCCAAGTTCGGCTGTGTCATCGTGGATGGCATGGAGGAGACGGTGGTGAGCGGCCCGGGGGCGCCGCCATATCGGGTCGGGTACGTTGTCGAGGCAGGCGGTGAGGTCTTAGCGGTGTTTCTCGACAGCGGCCCAGACAGCCACGCCGGCCATTTGATCGCGTACGCCCGTCAGGGCGAGCACACCGAAGCCTGTATCGAGTACATCTGCGAACAGCCGTTGGCTCGCGAAGATCAATACAGGGGCCTGCATAGCTACCTGAGTGCCCGGTACGCCCAGACGCCAGGGACCCCGGCGGTGTGCCTCGTGGTCGATCAGGACGGCGTCCCTCGTTGAGCAACGGCGGGGATGGCGAAGTCGACCCATTTGAAGGTTGGCAGATGTGGTCGGCCGGCTGCCACTGGGGCAGGGATCTTCCCGACGGTCGTACGGTGAGTCTGTCGACGTGGAGCTGCGGCACCCGATCGGGCTATTCCCTCACGGTTGACCACCACCGGCGGCAGTTCCCAGGCCTTACCGAGGCCAAGGCGGCCTACGCGTTCCTCGCGTCAGCTCCGCCGGGTACGTCGGTCACCGCTGCCCCAGGCGGCGAGGAGTCGTGACCCGCCAGGCTCTGTATGCAGCAGTGGCGAGAGGTGCTGACGGCGCGCAGACGGGAAGTGGCCGCCAGGCTTACGTTGCGACGGGCGCCGGTGCTGACAGTCGGGCAGTACGGCTGCACATCGTTTTAAGGCGCCTAGAAGTGCAGCCACACAACGCTATTCGACTATCCAGGATGGGAGTGCGGACGTGAGCGAATTGAATGAACAGGAGGATTGGTTCGACCGCCTGGAACATGAAAGGGCGATCGACACGTCCCGCACTAACTCTGCAAGTTCAGCCTGCGAGTCGGTGACGCGGGTGGTGGTGGCCCAAGACAATGTCTACACAGAGTATTGGGCAGACAGCTGGAGGGTGCTGGTCCAAGACGGTGGCCGTACCGTCAAATTGTTTGCAACCGGTAAGGGTGAGGATGCGGCATCCACGAGAGCGGCGGAGCTGGAAAGGCTGCTCGGTCTACTCTCGTCGTAGTTCGGCCACTTCGCAGATGCGGCCGGCGGATGGTGGATCTACTCGAATCTGTCTTCTCCGGCGGGCGGGTGGTTAAGGGTGGCGGCGGTCTCGACGAGGTCGGCGTCGGGCCATGGCTGGAAGTCGGAGGTCGCCCCCGATAGACCCCCCCGGTACATCGTCGGCGTGAATGTGACTGGCGGGCACGGCAATTCCCCGGGCTATTCGTCGATGTTGGGGTAGAACTCCAGGATGTCAGTGACTTTGTAGGACACGTCGGGGTAATGGCTGGCCGAGGCCCATTGCGAGATGACTTGTTCAGCGACCAGGGGGCCCAGTAGCTCTTTGAGTCGGTCGGTGTCGCCGGAGAACCAAGCTTCGATGATCTCCGATTCGGGATCGACGAGCAGTTCCTGATAGGGCTGGTCCGGAGAAGTCGGCACCCTTTTCGGGATCACGGTGGAGCCGATGATTGCGAACCCGTCAACGACGACACCGACCTTGCGGCGTTGGCCAGGGCGCGGTGGGGTCATTGGGGCGGGCAGCGGGGCATCCGGGTTCAACGAGTCACGCCAGGTGAGAACACGGGCAGGGGTCACCCCCAACACATCAGCCAGTGCCGAGACTCCCCCGGCCCTATCGATCGCGGCCCATCGTTGCAACCAGAACGGTTCCGCGTTCGGCGGCCAGTGATCACGGGCTGCCCAACGGGCGATCGTGGAATCTGCGTAACGGCGGCCGGTGCGCACTTCGATGCGGCGAGCCATCTCGTCCCGAGCGCGGCGGGCGGCCTCGGCGCGGCGACTACGCGGCGCAACCGAATCCCAGGCCGCGCCGAGCTCACGGAGCCGCCGGTCCTTGAGGTCGGCGAAGCATGTCTGAAACCCTCGGGGGGGTGGCTGCTCGGCGGCCGCCATTGTGGCCCACCTCATGATTCGGCGGCAGGGTAGTCGACGTGCTTGATTCGGTAGCTGCCGTTGGTGCGCGCACCGTCACGCAGCGGGTCCTCGAGTTGAGTGGGGTCGAAATCGGCGGGCACCCGGTAGAACCATGCGTCCGCCCACCAGCCGACTGGATACAGTCCGAAATCCTGGGCGATGCGCACCGCGTACTTCATAGCCCGAGCCCGAGTGACAGCCTCGATCGAGGCGTACCAGGCCGGCTGGGTGTACTTGAAATAGGGGTGTTTCCAGGCGCTGTCGCCTAGCGCGGACATCCGCCCTAGCGTGCCCGTGTAGATGGCCTTGATCATTTCTTCGTAGTCCTCCCGGCCGGCGGCGACCGCTTCGATGCGCTTGCCGCGGAGTTCCTGGCCGAACCCCTTGAGCCACTGGTGCTGCTCGGGCCACACCCACGACGCGTCGATATGTAGTTCGGTCCAGGCGATGCCCGCGCCGCCCACCTCGATGGCAGCCGTCAAATGCCGGACATCGGCGGTGGTGGCCCACCACGTCGCCGGCTCGTCCCACCGCATCAACGGGTGCGGCAACGGCAGTTTTCGGTGCAGATCCAAGTCCCTACCCGGTGGCGTCGTGACCTGATACACCCCGAACGGCGGGCGCGGATCGTTGAACACCTCAGGGTTCGGGTCGGCCCAGTCCGGCTTTCCGTACCCCAGCAGCAGGCCTTCCGCCGACGGCAGATAGGCGGCCTGCTGGTCGAGTTCCACGCCGATGGTGTGTCCCCGCGGCCGATGCGCAGCCTTCTTGACCTTCCCGCCCGCTCTGGTCGGCCGGCCCGGCAGCTCCTCGCCCCGGGCCTCGACGCCCTCTTGTGCCCACCACTGGTGGGTCAACCTGCCCGTCGAACTGATTTCAGGCGGAAGCAGGGACATCTTCAACTCTGGGGCAGATCCACTGCCGCGCTTCGGTTTTGGCTTGGCCTTACGGGTCTTGATCTCCAGCAGCTGCGCCCCGACCATCGTCCAGCGCGGCGCCGGGAGGATCCCCTCGATGCTGTAGAGCCACGCAATCCGATCGCCGAGAAGGTGCATCGCGTCGACCTCGTCGTCGGGAAGTTCAGTCGAAGTCCCCTGGATGCCCGCTAATCCGCGGTCCAGTGGGCGGGCGGTAGACGGATCCAGGAACAAGTACGGCATGAGCACAATGTCGGCCTTGCGGGATTCACCGCCGTACACGGCAGAATCGAATTCACAAGCAAACCAACCTGATTGGTGAAACCCGACAGTACAGCCGAAGAAGTCACCGACTGCGTTCGGCAGATCCTCCTCACGCAGACCGTCGATCGGGAACCCTAGATCCTCCAACGCCTGAGGGCTCACCCATATTTGGGGCGACAAACCTCCAGGAGGTGCCGCCCAACTCCGCCGGCACACCACCTCGCCGAGACGTTCCGGCCGGCGCAGCGGCCCGGACTTCACCAGTCCCGCCGGCGTCACCAGCCCCATGCTGGTAGCCAGCAGCACGCGCTGGTCCACGCCACTGAGGTCGACGTCGGCCCAACGCCGCGACTGCAGCGGCCACTCGCTAGACCCCTCACCCTCCGCCGAACCAGCCTCGCCAGGACTGACCGAGTCAACCGCGGCGGCCCCCCGCCCTTGTCCGGAAGCAGATCCAGACTCCGCCAAGTACCGCTGCACCGTCCATTCCCACCACAGGCGGGTCCCGCCCTGACCCGAGTCGCCGCCGACCACATCAGCGGAGGGGAAGTCCACCGGAAGGCCGCGGCCGATGCGCACCGCGACCTGCTGGCGCGACAGCGCAGACAACGGCTCTCCCAGCCGATCGGAATGACACTCCTTGATCACCAGCACCGCATCCTCGGCCTCGCCACTATCGCGGATCTGGAACGTACCCTCCGGTGTCACCAAAAAACTCGGGCCCCACGGCCCGCCACCACCAACCTCTAGGCCTTCAGTCATCGCCGCACCCCAGCTCCGCGGCCGCTACCTGGCCGATACGGCGGCAGCTGGTCAGCCAGCGCCGCCGGCAGCGCACCGCTGCGCCACTTGGCCCGCAAACCCTCCACCGCCGCAGCAGTACGCCCCAGCATCAACGCCACCTCAGGCACCGGAAGCGACACATCCAACGCCACTCGCGCGTCGCTTACCGTCCACCGCGCACGATGCTGGTGCGCCCCGCTGGCAGTGCGCGCGGCACGGCGGGCCGTATAGGCCTGCCGCTCAGAGCGTGATTTCCGGGTGTGGGGTGATGGCGCAGGGTCCGTGGTGGCCTGTGCGTTCTCCAAGGTCATACCAGGACCCTACCCTCATACTAGCTATTTAAGGGGTATGAGACACGCGGGTCTGTCGTGTGAACATCAAACGGATCCGAGCGGTCAAGATTTTGAGGGGCGGGGATAGCGCGGTCAGAGGCAGGTTTTGCCCGGGTCGTTGGATACCGTCACTCCCATGCCCACTACGTCTTCCGTCTCGCTGGCCTCCCCCACCCAAGCCGCCGAAGGCGGCTTCTACGTTCACTACGACGGCGACGACGTCGGGCACCAGCTGGGGCGGCTGATCGAACGTGACGGCTACCCAACGGTGTTCGAAATGTTCCGCGATCAACCGTCCCGCTTCTGGCGCCACCTCGATGCCGACACAGGACAGGAGCTACCAGAGTTCGTAACCCAGTTCCCGGACTACGCGCGGTGCTGCCTGGCTGTCCCGCGCTACGGTGTGCTGTTCGTCGGACCCGCCGAACTGCAAGCCTCCACTCAGGTTGAAACCGTGAATCCTGCCACCGATATGGACCGCGGCTACGCCGTGAACCGAACCGGCGCGGTTCGCGTGATCCGCTAAGCCGTCAGGCGAAACCCTCCCTGCGCAGGACCACCGCAAGGACCGGTTTCCCGAGCAGGACCGGCGGAGTGATTCGTCCGAGCTTCAACTCTAAAGCAGTGGCTGGCCGGGCAGCCTGTCGTATGGCCTCGTCACGGCGTTCGAATGCGCCGAGGTAGTCCTGCTCCCCGTGGCGGTCAAGTGCTTGAACTTCCCAGAGTGGCGTGGCGGCGATGCGACTGAAGCCCCTCTCATACCCGTCGACGAGGACCGGGGTGTCCGGCGGCAGAAGCAGAAGGCGCTCGATGAGCTCACCTGTGGTCACACAAGGACCGATCGGAAGATCGGTTCCACCCGATATGTCTTCACCGTTTTGCTCGGCCATCATGGTCCCAACTATCCCCGACACAGGCCAGGGTAGTCCGCGGCAAGAGCCTCGCGGAGCGCCGAAGCGTCCAACGGGCCGAAGTCGTGCACCACCGATTCAAGCGTGTCCGGTATGCGCTCGGTATCCGGGTCGGCTGGGTCGCCGACACCCCATCTGACGCTTTGCTTGATGCGGTAACCGTGCCCATTTGGCCCGATGACGTAGGCGGACAGTGCCCGTTCGATTCCAGTGGAATCCTTCAGGCTGACGTAGTAGGTCGGGGAATCGAGCCATCCGCCGTCAGGCAGAAATGGCAGCAGCAGAGGCGGGACGAAGACGTCGTTGGCTTCCAGTTCCGGCGTGAGTCCGCTCACCGTGACCCCAGCGGCCCGTGATCTTCCTTGAGTCGCGCCAGCGCTCGACCTTGCGCACGGCGAGACCGCCTCATGCCGAAGTGCCGTGCGACGCTGCCCGCAACCGCACTCCGTGACAGGTTCGGCTGGGACCGACCCAGTCGAACCTGTCACGGGGGGGCTGATCGAGGTCGACGATGTTGAGGTGATCCATCGAAATCCGCCTTTACCGTGCCGGTTCTGTAGGTGGGTCACGCCGCGACCAGCTGTCGCGACTGGGGCTTAGTTCGTCCTCAAAGGCCTCCCACTCAGATCCATCGGCGAACCTGATGGTGTAACTGAAGGGCATCCCTTGCTCGGTGCGATCCTCCCGGCTCATTCCCGCAGAGTCGTTTACGTGCAACTCGATCACGGTCACGAGCTGGTGAGAGCGGTACCAGATTTGTGCATCGCTTGATTGGTGGCTCTCCCAGCAGTGATATTCGAACCACAACACCGAATCTGCCTGGTACGCGCCGTCTTCGGTCGGATGCGTGATGGGCTTGGGAGCAGCTGAAGTCGTCATTGCGATGTCCTTCATGCCGACGACTTGTAGGGCGAGACTGTGCGCTCATCCAGGTGCCAGAGCTTACGCCGTACGCTCACCGCTGCGGGGAGCGTGGTTCCGGACGTCCCGGAGCGACAGTTGCAACTGTCGTTCGATGACCTCATCACCGCTAGCGCCCCTCCTGAACCGTCTTCCAGCCCACGACTACATCCTCGACGGTTTCGACATAGTCATTGGCCATCGACCCGTTTTCCGACCAGAGATCGAATATCCGATCGCGTAGCTGATCGTCGGCGGGTTGGGTGCCTGACCAGTCGTCGGGGAAGTCGTCGGGCACCTCGACCTGGAACTGGAACACGTTGGTTTCCTGGATGGTGATCGCGATGGTTTTCATCGGCTCCACTCCACTTCTCATAACGCTGTTGCTGTGCGGTGTGTGCGAACAGCATCCGGGTCGTCCTTAGATCCGATCTTCCCTGCCGGGGCCGCGGCCCCGGCAGGATGACACGTTCGGAAGCGGCACAACCTACGCGTACCCGGCACGCGCGCGGCGTAGCGGCGTTATCCCAGCGACCTCAGTAGACGGTCTGAGGTGAGCTCGGCTTCACCGTCCAGGATTAACTCGGTTAACGCCCTGCTGGTTATAGAAGGGGGAACCCCGGCGCGAGTCATCTCAGCCACTACCTCTCCCAGAGGCACCCCTTCGGCGGTGATCATCGTCGTCAACTCGCTGCGCACCTCTGCCGGCAACGCTGTGCCGATGTCGCGCTGCTCTTGTCGCCGGCCGTCCGGGGCTGGAGCCTCGTCGGGGCGGTTAGCTGGCCGAGAAGGACTCCACATACTCAGCGGACCGCCGGCGCGCTCACGACGTCAGCTCCGAATAGTCCATGGGTCGCCGCGGCGCACAAAGCAGCCGCGGGGCGCGCTCACCCACGCCCTGGCCGCTTGCCGAGGCCGCCGCTGGGGCCATCGTTACCGGTGGCGCCGGTCGATCCGTCCGTGCCGCGTGTCCCCGGCGAGCCGGTGGTGGATCCGGTCAAACCGATACCGACCCCGCCGAGGCCAGGCAGGCCGCCTGGGCCGCCGGGAGCACCGGCGCCGCCCGGGCCTCCGGTGCCGGGGGTGCCGTTAGGCCCGGCGCCGCCGATTCCGCCGATCGCTCCACGCCCAGCCGACCCTCCGGCGCCGCCGTTCCCCCCGGCGCCACCCGTGCCGCCGTCACCGCCGTCGCCGCCGTCACCGCCTACGCCGGAACCGAAGGTGGAGGTGGCTGATCCGCCGGCAGCGCCGAGGCCGCCGGCCCCGCCAATCGCCCACGAGTCCCCCCCGGCGCCGCCGGTGCCGCCGTTACCTCCAGCGCCGCCGGCACCGAGAATGGTTCCGTGGCCTCCGGCGCCGCCGTTGCCGCCGGGGTTTCCGTCGCCGCCGGGGACTCCTGCTCCCCCGTTGCCGCCGGCCCCGCCGTTGCCGCCCGTTGCGTTGCCGGCGATAGACACCGACGAGTTCGCTGATCCGCCGAGGCCGCCGGCCCCGCCGAGTGCTCCACCTGTCGGCGCGGCGTCTCCGCCGCGGCCGCCGTTGCCGCCGGTCGCGTTGCCGGTGACTGCCACCGCGGATCCGCCGACGCCGCCGAGGCCGCCCACTCCCAGGATTCCTTCCCCGCTGCCGGGGCCGCCGGGCTCGCCGGGGCCGGCGGTCGCGCTGGCCACGTCGATAGCGCTGGCGCCGGGCTCTCCGGGGCTGCCCGGGCTACCCCCCGGCGGGTTGACGACGGTGAGGGACCCGGCCAGCCCGTTGCCGCCGTTGCCGCCGGCGCCGCCGTTGCCGAACAGGGTGAGCAGGCCCGCCGAGCCGCCGTTGCCGCCGTTGCCGCCGGCACCGTGGGTGACCAGCAGCAGCGTGTACCCGTCGCCGCCGTCCCCGCCGTTACCGCCGTTGCCGCCGAGTGACCAGATCCCCGCCGAGCCGCCGTTGCCGCCGTTTGCGGCAGCGCCGCCCGCGCCCCCGTGCCCGCCGTTGCCCCAGAACAGGCCGCCGTTGCCGCCGTTGCCGCCGGCGGTGTCGGCCAGCAGCCCGGCGGCGCCGTTGCCGCCGTTGCCCATCAGCAGGCCGCCGTTGCCGCCGTTCGCTCCGGGCAGGACCCCGTTGGAGCCGTTGGAAATGAAGATATTGAGAATCGGGATGTTGCCGCACTGCTCTACGAATTGGTCGATCGCGCCGTTAAACGCCGATCCGGCCCCGGCCAGCGCTGCCAACGGGGGCAGCTGACCGGTGGCCAATGACGCAGTCGGCGCCGGCGAGCCGGCACCGGAGTCGCCCAGTAGGCAGGTCAGGGTGACGCAGCCGACGGAGTCGGCAGCGGTGAAGTCCGGCATGACGGGCGTCGAACCATTGTCGGCGAAGGAGTGGGGCGCGGCGAACACCGCCGCCGCGGCCAAGCCGGTTCCGATGCCGGCCACGCCGGCTACCCGGCGCCCCCTGCGTAGGGTGCGCACAGGTTCGATGTGGAGTGAATTCTTCAGTGAGCTGATCATGGCCGGGTGTCCTTCCGGGTTAATGGGTTGGGTCGACACCGAGGCACGTGCGTGTCCGGCGAGAGGGCGTGAGACGCGCGCGCCCTGTAACGGTCCATGGGTCATCGGGCCGCCGATCTCGTAGCGCGGGGCGCTGGGGCCTTGCTGGCGGTGCCGGATTCGGCAGACCCGCCGGCGGCCGGGATTCCCGCCCGGCCGCCGGCGTCGCCTGCCTCGCCCGACCCCGGCGAGGCTCCACCCCGAACCGTGGGCTGAAGTGCTAGGGGTTTGAGCACTTCTTGCCCCGGTGCGACGTCTGGTGTCGCGGCGGGGTGATCCGCCGGCGGCAACGATGGGGTGGTGGAGGTGTCGTTGGCGGCCGGGGGGGCCGCGGCCGCGGCGGGTGGGGCTTCCCCGGCGGGGGGTGGCGCGTCCTCTGGGGAGGCCAACGGTGAAGCGTTGCGTGAGGGACGGACGGCCGCGCTGGGCTGTGGGTCTGCAGGGACTCCGGCGGGCGGTCCCTCACCCACTGGGGCGTCGATTACCGCGGGCGGGCTTGATGCTGCAGGGGCAACAACCGCCGGCGGCTCGTTGGGGTAGCGCGCCGCGGCGGGGCTGGCGGCGGCCGCGGCGGCGGGGTGAGACGCCAGTTGATCAAGGCGCGCGGCGATCGGCTGCAGGGCCGCCTCGACCTTGTCGTAGACCGGGTTGGCGGCGATCCGCACCGCTTCCAGTGCGTCGCGGATCGCGTGGGCCACGCCGATGACGAGCGCGTTGTTGAGGATCCCGGACAGGTCTTGGCCGCCCAGTGTCAGGTGAAAGCTCTCCGGGGACAACAAGTTTTCGTTGATCCCCCGCACGAGTGCATTGGCCACAACTTGGGGTAGTTGGAGGAAGTCGACGGCACTCATCGTCGAACCGAGCAGGCCGGGGCTGACACCCGCCATGTCGAGGCTGCGGGCCACGGTCGGTACACCGTCTGTGTAGACGATCCGTGCGTCTTGGTAACCGGCGTCGACGAGGGGGGTCAGTACCCCCTTCAAGGTGTCGATGAGCGGGGTTGGGATATCGGTGTTGAGGACGTAGCTGAGCAGGCGCGGAAGGACCGCCAGCGGCTCGAGTAGGGGCAGGTTCCCGGAGTCGAAAGTGAGGTAGGTGGCGTTTCCGGGCATCTCGAACAACGCCAGGAATGGGTCGACAAGCTGCGGGGCGAGTAGGTGTAGCGCGTTCAAGAAGGGGCCCAGCACCGGCACCAGCGATAGACCCTGCCCGCCGGAGGGGTCCAGGGTCGCGGCGGCGGCGTCCGCGGCGCCGGCCAATGCGCCGGGGATCACGTCGGCGACGGCGGTGGTCAGGTAGTCCCGGTCGGGGATCAGATAGGTCGGGAACGCGGCGCCCATCAGGGTGTTCATCCAGGCCAGCGGGTTGGTCAAGCTGGTGGGGATGTCACTGAGGAGGTCGTATTTCAGGCCGATGTCGGTGTAGGAGACGTTGAGAACCTGCTGGCCGTCCGGGGACAGGTAGCTGCCCGCTTCGGGGTTCATCAAGTCAAGGCCGAATTTACTGGCAATCGGATCGAACAGGCCCCATAGGCCGCCGCCGGGGCGCGACGGGTTGCGGAACAGAAGGGCCGTCGCTGCGGTCACGCCAGGGTTGACGTGGCTGGGGTTGGCGGGGTCCCCGCCCCACGACGGGCTGCCTGCCTTGACGGTGTCGATCATTGCCCTCAAGGCCCGTGCGGCTTGGGTTGCGCCCATGCTCTCGGCGGCGATCACCGCCCGCCTCTGGTTGATCATCGGGCCGGCGGCGTTTTTGATCGCGGCGTAGAGGGGGTTGGACGGCTCGATGCCGATGAGGGCGGCCATGGCGTCGGCGCTGTAACTCAGGCCGTTGACCCGCTGGTAGATCTCCTGGTGATTGTTGACCAGCCCGGTGTCGAGGGGGCCGAACTCCTCCAGGGCGGTGACCAGGTGCGTGATCGCTTCGGTCAGGACCGGGACGTTGAGGGAGTCGACGATGGTGGTCAACGCCGAGAGGGGGTCGCCCAGGCCGAAGAGTCCAAGCATCTCGAACATGGGTCCGCTGGTGTAGACGCCTACCGGCTGGCTGGCGAGCAGCTCGACGTCGGCGGTGATCTGGCGGATGTCGCCGGCCAGGGAGGCTGCTTCAGTGTGTGGGCGCAAGACTTGCCCGGCGTTGGGAGCAAGCACACCGGCGGAGAGGGCGGCGGCGGCCGTGATCGCTGTGGCGGCAAATGCGGTGCGTGCAGCGAGCAACTTAGGAGAGTTGGCGGTAGTGAACATCGACTTAGCCCCCATGCCTGTTGGACATACTCTTTGGCGGGAGGTTAGCGGCCCAATCCGGTGGGCCGCAAGCGTTTCGTGGAACTCCCGAGTGTCCGTGTGCGCCATCCAAAAAACGAAACGCTAAATCAGAAAACGAAACGCTAACGTCAAGGGCGACAGCCGATTACCCGAAAACGAGGCCCACAGCCAACCGCGGGCACGCACCCCAACACCATCAGGCGCTGCGAATCCACACGATCGAGCAACCCCAACGGCACGCATCATCCGACCCGAACCGCCCATCGCCCAGCAGCCTCCGGCAGCCACCCCGGCGGGCAAAATCCAGCAACGCGTGACCGGGTCCGGGGCGAACCTCGATAAGTCCTCACCAACGCTGACCTACAGACCAAATCAGCCGCTACCGCACCCCCCGCGGCGCTTACCCTCGCCGCGGCGACCCCGCGAGGACGCTCAGCGAATCACGTTCCGCTGCAGCAACATCCAACGCTGCGCACGCAGGAGCGCGCTTCCGCACGCATGCCCGCCGACCCGCATCATCATCAGCCCCGGCTGGACTGGGCAGCACGGCCCCGCGCCGTACCCTCGGCCCCCGGCCGGCTCGCCGGCACCGAAGCCCCCAACCGTTGCGACGAGCGCCCCGCCCCCTGCCGGGAATCCACCTCGGGCGCCACAGGATCCACGATCGCCTCATCGGCCGCCGGCGGGTGGTCTGCCCACGACTCGACTGCAGTCGGACTAGGGCTGGGCTCGACATCCGTGGCGGGAAGCGCCGCAAGCGTAGACACCTCCAGAGGAGTGGTAGTCATCGACGACGCGGGGGCGGCCTCCTCCAACACCCGCCGGGCCGGCAGCCCAGCTGCTTCCTGTGATGGCGAAGGGACAGACCCATCCACGTGCTCTGGGGCATCTCCGGAACCTGGCCCTGGATTGGCCTGCGGGGCCGTCAACGACGTCGCCGCATTCGGCGCGGGGGCGTCGTAACGGGAGTAGCCCGCCTTCACCTTCGGCCATAACTGCGCGTCGAGGGCATCAACAAAGGCGGCCGGGAGTCCCGCGTCCCGCAGAGGCTGCGTGAGAGGCAGGAACGAAGCCGGTGCCAGATATGTGGTCATCACACCGCCCAAGTGGTTCACCTCGACGGTGATGTTCTCGGAGGGGACGTCGGCCAAGTTGACCGTCGCAGTCTGGCCGTGCCGGTAGAGCAGCCCGGCCAGGGCGTTGGCGATCGCGGCGAGGTTCGGTCGGTCGGGGAAGTCGGCGAATCCGTCGAACGCGTTGACGATGGTTACCGTGTTGTACTGCGATTGCGGGGCTACCCGGGCTAGGTCTGTGTAGTCCAGCAGGCCCTTGAGGAACACTGCCGGGAGGAACTGCAACACACCGGTTCCCGGCTGGGCGGGGTCGGCGACTCGGATAAAAACGATCGAGTTGGCCGGCGGGGCAGTCGGGTCGTCGGCAAGCATCTGCTGCACGGCGTCGATGACCAATGCCCCTTGAGAAATGCCCCACACAGCCAGCGTCATACCGGTCTCTAGGCTGCTGGTGATCATCGGTAGCAGGGTGCCCGCACCGATGGTCACGGACTCGCCCAGCCGCATCCCGTCGGTGGCCGGCCATAATTGTGCCGGGTAGGGGACGCTGACCCACACGTTGGAGTAGGTGTTGGTCAGCCGTGACATCAGCTCCTGACCCATGCTCGGGAACGTGGTTCCGCCCACAACAAGTGTCGCCGCGGCCGAGAACCCCACCGACGCGGCATCGCCAACGGCAGGGGCGGAAGCAGCGGGGGCAGCGGTCGCCAATGTCATCGCCGCCGCGATGCTTGCTGCGGCGACCTTTCGCCGGGTCAGCATTCGGACCCGCCGGCCACAGGGTAGATAGCGGTGTACCAGCTGGTGCACTGCTCGGCCCACAGGCCGTGCTCTGACAGTCGCGCACGCAGGGCCTCGTGCAACCCATACTGCTCGTAGTCGAGATTGAACGCCGGGGCGTGGTCGCCGCCGTCGTGGGCGACGATCAGCAGCGACGTCAGGCCATAACGCTCGCCGCGGTTATGCCACTCCGTCGGGGAGTAGAACCGCCCCCCGCCGCCGTGGTCATCCACGCCCCTCTCCACCAGGAAGTCGCGTATGGCTTCAGCGGCGGTGACGCCCGCCGGTGAAAGCCCCTCTGGGATAGGCCAGTTATTAGACATGCGGCCCATCCTCAGCAACCTGACGACGTGTCGCGGCGGACGACACGAAACGTGGGTGCTGTTTTTTTCAGTGGCGGAAATAGCTTGTCCTGCAACTGCTTTAGCCCACACGCAGAGATGCTGGACGTTGGCGAATAGCCCGGCGGTTTCGCTTTCAGCGAACTACCGGGCCGTGGGCTAGGCGCGGTGGAACCACCCATCGACCTACCCAACGAGGAGGCGCGCCGGCGCGCTACATCACCGGCGACATGACCGCTGGCTAATCACCGCGCGGATGCTTCACGAGACGCCCGCCAATAGCTTGGCCGCGACAATTTTCAACGCCGAGCTGGTCACCGACCGGCATCGCCCTCGGGCCCAGGGGCCAGGTTTCCCCGACGAGCGGGTACAGGATCCCGTGGGTCCAATCCCCTGACCCGGGCCCGCGACCCAACTCTCAGCGGCCGAAACGGCGGCGCGGAAAGGAGAGGCCAGTTGTTAGACATGCGGCCCATCCTCACTAACCTGATGCCATATCGCGGCGGACGACACGAACCATGGATGCTGTTTTTACCAAGGGCGAAATAGGCTTGGCCTGCAACCGCTTTAGCCCACACGCAGACATTCTGGACGTCGGCGGCCGGGCGGAATTTCGACCGCGGCGACTCGTGTCGGCCGACGCCGCTGGCAGCAGAGCTACCTACGATCTATAAGATGAGCAACACGCTGGCACTCGACATCACCCGCGACGCGATTCACCAGGCCGCCCTTACCTCAGGATGGCAACTCGACTCCACAAATAACGGAGTCGACAACTACTCACGCTGCGCCCCAGGAAGCTCCACCAGCCACGAAATCACCGTCGTCTACGACGCCTCAAACCGTGCAGTTGCCGCCCACTCCTACGACTGGGACACCAGCACCGGACACTTCATCGGATCCCCCGTACTCCTGACCGGTCTCCACGATTACTTCACCAGCCGCCCGTAAACGGCGGCACCCCACCAGTTTTCAACAGAGAACTGATCCTAGACCAGCACCGCCCTCGCGGCCAGCATCAAGGTTTCTCTGAGTAAGCTCCCGCCGGATCAAGTCCATAAAGTCCACCGCCGCCAAGTCCGCGTCCTTGATCTCGGCGGCCACAGGCTCCCGCGGACCGGCCTGTACCGCTTGCACAAAGTCCCGCAGCGCCGCCTGCGCCGCGTCGACGTCGACCCAGCGGCTAGCAGGGCCATCCCAATTCGCGATCTCCACACAGCGCGTGTAGCCGGCGTACAACTGCTGGTCATTACACAGGTCAAGACGCACCGCCTCGGTGTCGCCGTGAGCCTGGTTATATCCCGTCACCGGACCACCCTAGCTACTAAACCCACGGGCTGCCCAGCCAGCATCGCACCGATACCGCCGCCGACCCGTCGGCAACCCGCGTCACATCCGCCCCACGGATCCGAGTAGCACTGACCGCCGCATCAGGTTCATCCACGCTCCAGGAGACGAGGAGCTGCTCACCATCACGCTCAAACGTATCCACCTGAGGCGCCCGGTGATAACTCCACCCGAGCTCCTCGGCCTCGTGAACAATCTTCTGCCGCAAGGTCATCACCGCCTTGGGCTGCAACTTGGCCACCATCAGTCCCTGCTGTCATCCACGGCGCGCCAAAACGTCAAGGCCTCGTCGTCATCCGAATCCGTAGGACTGGGAATCCCCGCCGGCAGTGCGACAAGCAGATCCTGCACAACCCACTCGATAGTCTCAGAGGTCCACGACTCCACCGCCCCCACCGTCGCCAGCGCTCCGGCCACCGCCAGCTGGGCTGCCGTGGGGTTGATCGCCGCGGCCACCGCCCCTATGGTCGGACTCACCATCGCGCACACCCTTGGCATTTCATCGAACCTCCCCCTCTCTCTTCACTGCACCACGCCGGGCTACGGGCGGCGCATTCACTCCTCGGAAACAGCACCACAAAACAAGGGGGGGTCGCCCCACAGTCGCATCATCATTCATGGAGCCCAGTTCCCCCGCCTTGTTGCCTGCGGCACCGCTCCCCCGCCGGGCCGCCCCACTGGGCCCACGGTGGCGCTGCAGCCGGCCAGACATCCGGCGGCAAAGGCCGCCGAATCCGTTTCTCCGGTGCCATCGACCGGCACCCGAACCGGGGGGGCGCTCGGCGTGACCCACACCTCCGCGGACCGCCCGGAATGAGCGAGCACCATCACGGACAGGGCCGCGGCTGCCGCCACCATCACCGCCAAATACGCCGCACACCACACTCCGAACAGCAAAGAAACCCCTCGTACCACCCGGCTGCTGGCCACTGTAAGGAGCTTCAGTTACCCGAGCACGCCGGCGAAGACGCCATGGACGAGTTCGATGATCGCCCAGACCGCGAACAGCAGGCCCTCGGCAAAAGCGAAGTTCTTCGCCTCCCCGACAAGGGATTTCGTATTCGCGCCGCCATCGCCCGCGGGTTTCCCGTCGCCCCAGTACGCCTTGAGGACCTTGATCCCGAACCCGGCGGCAAGGATGACCGCCAGCGCTGCCAGAAGGGCTCTGGTGAGGCCCATGATGGCTCCGTTGGAGGTGCCGTCACTGCCGATATCGGCCAGATAGGTCACCGTTTCCACGGGTAGTGAACCGATTCCCCACAACATTTCCCGCCACCCTTCGCTTGAAGAATTCGCTCATTTCCTCCGCGGCCAAACGCTCGCTTACTGCCACGTGGGGCGAAATTAACAACGATCTGGCCAAGCTCGCCCCGACGACACAGTTCGCAGGCGCTGTTTTTCCCGGGCGGTATCGGCCAGTCCCCCGCCGGCCTGGCCTCGGTGCTCCACGACGGGAGGGTCCGTTGCACGGCCGATTCGCCTCTCCTGGCAGTACCGTTGACGGTATACAGCTAGAAAAAGGGGGACGAGTGCTTATTCCTATCGAGGCCACCATGCTCATTCCTATCGAGGTCACCAGCCTGTTGTTCCCTCACAACCACCTCGCGACCGCCGCTCTGGATGAGGCGGTCACTGCATTCAACTCCGAACTCACAGAGTGCTTTGCTTCCAGTGGGCAGGTCGTCGGGATCCCCCCCGCCGGCGTATCAAACGTGGTCAAGCTGGAAGCCACCGGGGGTAGTGGGCCGGCGGCATCAGTGGCGGTCACCGTTGCTTTAGCTGTCCTCACCGGCACCCCAGCAAGCGTGGAGGCCATCGCGGATGGATTCACCAGTAACCGGTTCCCCGCCACGACAATCCGTGTCGTGACCCGTGAACGACTGGCCCACCTGCGCGGCCTGGGCCTGGTCGCCGCGGCGCAGAGCGCCTCTCACGAACATGCCGCTGAGCGCATCGCCGGCATCATCGGCCAGCCCTAACCAGCGGAACAATTTCGGCCCGATTTCGGCGGCTCGTTCAGCAGTTCCACCGCATCCATGCCCTACCGTTGGCTATATGTCCATAGCTGATGATGTGGATTTCACGCCACCGCCCCGTGACGCCGCCGCTGAAGAAGCACTCTCGCTATCGGCGTCCTGGACCGACCTCGACGTCCGGATCATCCTCTCCGCGACCGAAGACGACCAGCAACCACAGTGGCGTGATCAGCTCCCCGTCCCCGGGACGATCCTCAACCGCGTCTTCGACGCCGACGGGAGGCAGTGGTGGTGCGTCGTGCTCGACTCACCCGTCCAGCACCCCATCCCCGGCGACGCTGAGCTATCCCGCTACCCCGCCGAATATCGGGGCCACGACGACGAGGCAGGCACCTTTTTCTTCTGGGCCTACGTTCTGCTGGTCGCCTCTGCCGACGCGGATGCCCCGCTACTACTGGGCGCCACCGGCCACCGCGTCGACGTTGCCGCAGTCCTCGATGTCAGCGTGCGCGAGGACCCCGAAATCGACCCCATCAAGGTCGACCCAGTTGGGCAGGCATCCGCAGACGTCGGCCTCAGTGATGGCGACACAGACGACGATCAGAGAGACCCCGCCGGCGGCGCGGATCAGCCCGCCCCCAGTTACACCCCGGCTGAAACAACGAGGGTCGCGCACCGCCCTGCCGCCACGGCCGGCCTTACCGCCACAGAGACCGCGGCTTGGATACAGGGCGAACTGCAGCGCCACACTGACGCCCTCCGCACCCTCGCGGGCGATATCGCCCTCTCTGAAATTCCACTGCCCCAGCAGCTTTCACCCCACACCTCGCCCTCTGACACCCACCCCCAATACATCATCGGCGACACCGAGCTGCGCTACCGTAGCCGCGATCCCCACGGGGCCTACGCCTGGCAATCCACCATCGATCCCAGTGAACTGCTGTACTGGTGCATCGACGACATCGCCCGCTCGCTCGCGTGGCGCTGGGCCCAGCGATCGCCCTCGTTCCCCGCTTTGTCGCCGGCCGTCGCCCAACGCGCACTGTGGGCGCCCTACTGGCAACTACTCATGACCGCCCTCAACCCGCAGTGGGGGGCCGCCACGGGGCGCTCCCTTCGGGGCATCCTCTAACTGTTCCTGCTGACCGACTGACCGCGGTCCTGCCGCGGGATCAGCCAGCGGCTTGCAGATCCAGTAGGTACCGAATGTACTGCTGCACCCGGCCCGGGCCGGTGAAGCCCAAGTCCGCGGCTCGCATCTCGAGCTCGTCACGTTCGGAAGGCAGAAGTCGAACGTTGACCTGCGAGGTGCGCTGCCGGATACCACTTCCGCTACGAGTTTTGGTTCCTGAACTCCCCGTCGCAGCGAAGCGATTCTCTACCAGCAGACCTACCGATGCGCTCATTAATCAACAACTCCTACCTCGCGATATGTCTCATAATCGAACTAGTTCCATTGTAGAAGGACACAGAGCGGATATCCGCGCCCATTCCACGGCGTGTCATCGTCAATATGTATGATTATCAATCATCACCCCAGCTCGCTCCACGTTTCATTTACAAACCTCATTGCACTATAAGGACGACCTCGGTGCCCTCGGAACACACCCGCCCCGATGCAGGGCGGCCCTGGGTGTCCTCCAGGCGGGCGGCCCAGTTGTTACGCAAGGACCCCCGCACCGTCCGCCAGCTGATCAAGAACCTCAGCCTTGATGGCGGCTGCCAAACGACAGGCAAGCGCGCATCGTGGTTCGTCTACACCGACGTCCCTCCCTTCGCTTCAGCACCCCCGCCTGTTCAACACTCCCGCCTCGCCGACGAGAACGCACTCCTGCGCGCCCGGGCGGAAGCTGCCGAGGATTCGAACCGGTTGTTGCTGGACACCCAGGCAACCCTGCTCGATGCCCTTCATGAGTATCAGCGAGGGAACAACCGTCTCCGGCAGGCCCTCGATGCCCAGCAGGCCGTACTTGATCTCTATAATCAGGCGGCAGACAGCTACCGCAGCAGTGCCGACTCTTTGACCGCTGCTGTAGGCGGACTGAGGGATCTCGCTGCCGCCAAGGCCATTCCCGACGACCTCAGCGGCCTTGACCACCGCTAGGCCCGCCGAGCGGCCGTTCATTCGTCAAGTATCGGTCGGTGGCGGGGCCATAGAGTGGCGTCCAGGGCAGGAAACCGCAGGTGAGGAGACCCCGATGGCGGATCGTTCAGGGATCGAGTGGACAGAGGCCACCTGGAACCCCGTCACCGGTTGTGACCGCATCTCCGCCGGCTGCGACCACTGCTACGCGATGCCCCTGGCCAAGAGGCTCAAGGCGATGGGCTCGGCGAAGTACCAGACCGACGGCGACACCCGCACCTCCGGTCCCGGCTTCGGCGTAACAGTGCATCCAAAGACCCTCGACGAACCGCGACGCTGGCGCAACTCCCGCGTGGTGTTCGTGAACTCGATGTCGGACCTCTTCCACGCGAAGGTGCCGATCAGCTTTATCCGTGATGTGTTCGACGTCTGTCGCGACACCCCGCACCACACCTATCAGGTGCTGACCAAGCGCAGCCTGCGTCTGCGCCGCGTCGCCGACAAACTGGACTGGCCGTCGAACCTCTGGATGGGGGTCTCGGTGGAGAACGCCGACGTCCTCGGCCGCGTCGACCACCTTCGTGAGGTGCCGGCGGCGGTGCGGTTCCTATCCTGCGAGCCGTTGATCGGACCGGTAGACGGCGTCGACCTCACGGGCATCGGTTGGGTGATCGCCGGCGGCGAGTCCGGTCCCCGGTACCGGCCGATGGACCTGTCCTGGGCGCGCGGGCTCCGCGACGCCTGCCGCGACGATGGTGTGCCATTTTTCTTCAAGCAGTGGGGTGGCCGTACCCCGAAGGCGTTCGGCCGTGAACTCGACGGTCAGCTCTGGGACGAGATGCCCGCCGCCGCAACCGTCGTCGCCGCTGTCGGGGGCTCCATGGTTGTCTCCTCTGCGAGCGGTTCTCCCCTGGGCTAGTTTCGTCACTGTGACACATGCTTTACGTGCTTTACATGCCTTACATGCTTTGACGTCACCTAACGAACGAACACCGCGTCAAAGAGATTGAACGACCCGCGTGTCTCACGAACTTGGCGGATCCGCCATCGCTCCGCCATTACTCGTGAGATTCCGCCACGTTTCGTGAGAACCTACAGTGTGTGTGCTTTACATGCGGCCGAGGTTTGCAAACCGCGAGATGTGGAGTTGGTGCGCCAGGGTGATCGTTCTCGTCGGACCATTGCGGTGCTTGGCGATGATGAGATCCGCCTCCCCGCAGCGCGGGTCGTCGCGTTCGAAGGCATCTGGGCGGTGGAGCAGCATCACCATGTCAGCGTCTTGCTCGATAGCGCCGGACTCACGTAGATCGGAAAGCATCGGTCTCTTGTCGGTGCGCTGTTCAGGCCCGCGGTTGAGCTGGCTGATCGCGACGACTGGAACTTCCAGTTCCTTGGCCAGGAGTTTCAGTTGGCGAGAGAACTCCGAAACTTCCTGCTGGCGTGACTCGACTCGTTTCCCGGAAGTCATCAGTTGCAGGTAGTCGACGACGATGAGCTTGGTGTCAGATTGTTGTCGAAGCCTTCTCGCTTTCGCGCGGATCTCGGTCATGGTGAGGTTGGGGGAATCGTCGATGTACAGCGGCGCTCCGCTGATGTCGCCGATAGTCTTGCTGAGGCGTATCCAGTCGTCGTCGTCGAGCTTTCCTGATCGCAGCGCCGAAAGGCGGACCCCTGTCTCGGCTGAGAGTAGCCGTGTGACGATTTCCGACTTACTCATTTCCAGGGAGAAGATGATGCTGGTTTTGCGTTGCCGCAGGGAGCAACTTCTCATGATGTCCAGCCCGAGGGTGGAGTTATGCGTCGGGATCATGCCCGAACCGGCTAGGTAGAGGTGGTCGGCGTTATCGACCTGTACGCATCGCACTGCGACGCTCGGTACCGGTTGGACCTGAACGACCGTGATCGGGTCGGGCGAAGGAAGGGGAAATTGGCCGGGCCGGTGGTGGTGTAGCCGGTGGCCGAGGCTGCGCATCAGATCGGCGACCAGGGCTCTCTGCTCGACCACCAGCCACCCTTGTGGGGCCCCTGTGGCGGTGGCCGCCGAGCTCAGTACCCCCTCCAGCATTCTCTGTCGTTGCCGCGCTCCTCCACGCAGGCACCTATGTCGGCACCGGTCGATCTGTGCCCCGCCGCGGCGGCTGTAGTCCTCACTACCCAGCAGTTGGCCGACCTCGAAGGGGTCGGCGATGGACTCGTCGTCGGGAAGCGCCAAGGGTTGTGCCTGCAGGATGGTCATCCCGGCCTGTAGTTGGCCGGTGGTAGTGATCGATCCATCATGCAGCGGCCACTGGTGCTGTTCATCGGCGGTGATCTCCGTGCCGTCTGAGAACACGATCCGGTAGCAGGGGCGGCCGCGCATGATGTCGGTGGCGGCCACCACGGTGGTGGGGAAACCGTCCGCGCCGATCAGCTGGTCGCCGACCGCGACCTGCCCCATGGTGGTCCAGCCGCCGGGGGTCGGCAGCGGCGTATTCAACGCCAGCGCTTTACCGACGCCCGGCCGTGCGGCGACTACGATCATTTGGCCGGGCTGGAGCCCGTTGGTGAGATCGTCGAGGTCGGCGAACCCTGTTGCCACCCCCCGTGACGCGGCACCGCCGCCGGTCAGGGCCTCCAGTTCGTCGAGCGCCGGGCCGACGAGGTCGTCTAGTGCGCAGTAATCCTCACTAGATCGGGCCTCGCCCAACGCGAACATCTCCGCCTGTGCTCTATCAACGACCGCGTCGACGTCGGCGCCGTCAACGCCGCTGTAGCCGTACTGGGTGATACGGGTCCCGGCTTCCACTAGCTGGCGCAGGGTGGATTTTTCCCGCACGATCCCGGCGTAGTAGGAAGCGTTTGCCGCGGTGGGGACCAAGGACAGCAATGTGTGCAAGTAGGGCGCTCCCCCTATTCGGGCCAGTGTGCCTACCCGATCGAGGGATGCTGCGACCATCACCGCATCGGCCGGCTCACCTCGGGAGAACAGATCGATGATGGCGGAGAAGATCATCTGGTGGCGGGGGAAATAAAAGTCAGTGTGGCCTATCTGTTCGATGACATCGGCGACTGCGTCTTTGGAGAGCAGCATCGCCCCCAGGACTGACTGCTCGGCCATCTCGTCAGCCGGCGGCCGATGCAAACTGGTGGGTGGGATCGGCTCAGGGATTTCAGAGCTGTTTCGCCGGCGGGCCTGCTGCATCGCGGTCATGGCCTTCTCCGGGCTGCAGCCAAGGTTGCCCGAATCACGGCCATGTGGTGGGCGATACGCTCCCGGCTGATCCTCGGTTTCGGTGCGGTGTCCTCATCCTGGTCATGGCGGCTCGAAGCTGGCATCGGGTTTTCGGCGGGTATGGCGGGCAGCTGTGCAATCCGGTAGCGCAGGAATCCCACCGGGTTATCGATGACGTCAGGCCAGTGCCAGTTCCGATCACGCATGGAGGTGTTCATTGCGGCGATGAGCTGACGCCCGCTCCACTGGTCCAGGTGCAAGTGGCTGGATTCCAGGACAGCACACCAGGTCCCCGGGTGGGTTGAGGCACCTCCGATGCCGACGCAGTTGGCCTGCAGGTGCGCGGCGAGCCGTTGAACGTGCAACGGCCGCGGGCGGGGCCTGGAGCGGCCCTTGTGTCGGGTTCGGCTAGGCCCTCCACGCGGACGCGCGTTTGGTGAGTTCTTCTTAACAGGACGTGAAGGTAAAAGGTTAGAACTGCTGGGGAGGTCGCAACCGGGCCGGCCGCGGCGAGAGGTCAGATGCCAGATCGAGGGTCGGTTCCGCAGCCCGTCACCGTGCCGGCCGTAGCCGCGGCTGTGTTCAACAGCCCACCCGGCCCCGGCGAGTACAGCGCGGACATTGGTGACTAGCCGCTCGGAGACATCTGCCCGTTCGGCGATGCGGGCGTTGGTGACGGCCACGTTGCGGCCGGTACGACCATCGGCGAACATGGCGATGGCGGTGATAGTGGTGAGAAATCGGGTCAGACCGAGCTTGTAGGCGCTGCGGTGGCGGGCACCGTCGGCACTCGCAGCCCAGTGACTGACGGCGTGAATCCAGCCTCGGCGGGAGGTCCACATCGGGGCTCTGACGGTTGTCGCGGCGGGCCGTGAGGATATCCAGTCGGCGAATTCGGCACGCCGTTCTGTGTTACTGGAAGCATGGGTAGCGCTGGTAGGAAAAGAAGTACCGGCAGAACTGCTTGGTGCGCTTGCTCTGCTATCAGGGCATGAAGTACCCTGAGACTTACCTTGCATGGGTAAAAGTCCCTTCGTTACTCGAGGGGCACGAGGGAAGCTGGTAACTTCCCTCACGGCCCGGAGCTGGAACTCCGGTGGATGCGAATGTGGTCGCTAACCAACTCCCCTTTCTTCAGGGGAAGTGCCGTGCTCGGCCTCGGCTGTGTAGTTGTTGTTGTTTGAGCGCGACTCAGCGCGCGATCACATCCCCCGGCGGGCTGAAAAGCGCTGCCCTACAGGGAATCCACACCACCTCCTTGCTGAATAACCACATTGCTCCCGCGCGGATATCCGCGCATGGTGGCCATCGCACCACGTCGGCCAGCCAGATCGGCGCATCGACACGCCCCGCCGCTGCGGGGCATCACGCCACCTCCAGCATCGTCAGGCCATAGTCGGTGAGGCAGGTGGTGCATGTATCAATCCCCGCAGGGACGCCGCACCCACAGATCATGCAGCCCTCGCCGCCGCGTAGATCACCCACGATCCGCCCCGCGCTTCTGTGCACAGATGTGGCAATAGCTGCCGAAGTAAGGGCCGATGACCACGAGACGCGCGTCGAACACATCAGGAAACTCCTTCTGCCATTCCGTCAGGTGATCGGTGCAGAACGCGACTTCCCGGCCGGCGTCTCGGTCGAAGACGAGGGTTCCAGTCGAAGTGATCCCCATGCCCGTGCCTGGGCTTGCCTCACCGAGGCTCGGCGGGGCGCCCATCTCAGGGCTGGGGGTATTTATAGAGTCCATTTGTTGTGGTGTGCCTTTCGTCAGGTTGTTGACGCCGCCGCGCACAACGGGCTGGTGGCGCTGCTCAATCGGGACGTATCCGGGTGGTGTAACTGGCTAGGGGCACGCGGGTGGCCTCAGCGGCGCGCCCGCGCTCTCGGCGGCGTGGTTGTTCGGCCCGGGATCGTCATCGGCGGGGCTCCCATGAGTGGGGGCGCCGGGAAATTCCCCGGCAAAGCGGAATGCTCTGCGTAGTTGACCAGCGAAGGCGGACTTCGTCATCGGCGGATCCATCGTTGCAGCGAGGTCGGCTAGTGACGCGTCGGCGTTGGCCGCCCTGACCTGGAGGACCTCGATCCAACGTCGCCGCCACACGGGGGTCGCCGACAGGTGGTGATGGTCCTTGACCCCATTCACGGCCAGCTTCGCCAAGAGCACCCGCGCAGCGTCTGCGTCACGCCGAGCCGCCCGTAAGGCCCTGTCCTCGTTGACCCATCCCCGGCGCCGGACTGGCGCGCTCTCGCTGGCCTGCTCCGCGGCGCCTGGTTCCGCCGTATTCATGCGTCCGCCCATCCCGCCGGCGCCGGCCGGAAGCACCCCAAGACCGTGGCCCCCCTGGCCGACGGTCCTGGGGTGCTTCCTTCCCCCCCGTCCTGCTCCGCCGAAACGACCCCACGCCATAGCGGGACCGCCCCCCTTCGGCGGAGCAGGGGGGCAACGCCGACCACTCGACCCCTCGACGAGTGATCAGCGAACAGTGGGGTTGGAGGCTGCCGGCGGGCGACCCCATCGCCGGCGGCCTCCAAGTCAGGGGTGGCGGGGATCATGGTCAGGCGCCTACCGGGAGGTTGTTCAACATCTCCGGATCGCATGCCGGTCTGGTGCTGCCCTCAGGGCCGGCAAATGCCTCGGCCGGCGGGTCGGCCATCATCCGGCACACCCTCTGGTGTGCCCTGGTGAACAGGTCGGCGACTTCTTGGCGAGTAAGGCCCGCAGTGTCATTGAAATCCATCAGGCCTTCCCCGTTAGGAACGACCGCGCGCAACTCTTGGGTTATTGAGGCGTAAGGGACTGGGATGTTCGCCGCCCGCCAGGCCCGCTGGGCGCAGGCGTAGATGTCGCAACGTTCGGGATGCCAGGCCCGCAGGGCGGTGGCACCTGCGGTGCGGAGGATTCCGGCCAGCGCTCCGAGCCGTAAAGGCTCCTCGGCGGGATGCAGGACGCGGATCATCCGACTCGCCGATCCAGGTCTCGTTCGGTGCGCCGCAGCTCGCGCCGCTCCGGCTCGGACAGCCCGCCCCATATTCCGTGGCGCTCGTCGTTGTCGAGCGCGTACTGCAGGCAGGCCTCCTTTGCGGGGCATCGTCCACAGATCGATTTCGCGGCCCGGGTCGATCCGCCTTTCTCGGGGAAGAATGCCTCAGGGTCGGCCTGGGCGCACAGTGCGTCTTCCTGCCAGTCGGTGTTAGGCCGTCCGGTGGTGTCGTCGTCGTCGTCGAGGGACCGCAGTGCGGCCAGGAGGCCCCGGATGTCGATGATGTCGGCGTCTTGCCGTGGGGGTGTGATCAAGTCGACGTCGGTGTAGTCGTCGTCGATGGCTTCGAAGAGGGTAGAATTGCTGAGGTTCACGACTGACTCCCTTGGGTGTTGGGGATTCCGGCCGCGGTTCAATTCGCCCGGAATTTTGTTCGGTGGACTCGACAGGCCCTTCGGTGACCTCCCCCCCCGTTCCCGATGGGCCTGTCGTCCCTTTTCCGGAGTTCGCGGGTGTTCTGTGGTGTCGCGTGTCGCCTTGGCTTTAGCCGGGACCGCGGCGGAGGCCGGCGTTCTCAATCTTTGAAATTCGGCCTCCTGGAGGGGTGTGAGACGAGGCTGCGGCTGTCCGCTGCCCGGCGAGGGGGTCGCCGTATGGGTGCCGACTGTAATCACCATACGGCGCCAGTGTCAACATCCGAATGACAAAGGCGCCGCCCCGCCCCGCCACCACACCCCCGACCGGTGCCCTACTGCGGACATAATCGGCCCATTTCTGGACAGAATGCAGGGTGAATTGTCCGGTCTTTGGTCATATCACCGCAAAACACCTGGACGTATGATCACCAGAATGACCGGCTCGACGAATGGAAATGTCCGCCTGCGCGCAGCCCGCGCAGCCCGCGGTCTGGCCTCTCAAGCCGACTTTGTCGCAGCCGTCATCGCCTCCGCCCGGGCCATCGGACTAGGTGAGCTATCCCTGAGCACCCGAACCGTCCGGCGATGGGAATCGGCCGCCCCGCCACGCCCCCACACCCACCACGCCCGAGCCCTCGAGGAACTCTTCAACTGCAGCGTCAATGAACTCGGGTTCCCCGCCCGCATCGGCGGCTCCCCTGCGCCCCCGGCACCGCACCAGGCACCACCCCCCGCCACCGAATCCCTCCTGGTACGCCCCTTGCGCGACACCCTCGATGACACAGTCCTCGACGACTACTCCGCCCTGACCGCGACCTACAGCCGCCTCTACGCCACGCTCCCCTCCAGCGCCCTGGCTGCCTCAGCTGCGGAATGCGCCACTCTCGGTGCCCGCCTTCTCACTGCTGCCACCGACGCCCAACGGAGACGGCTCGCTTCTGTGGTCTGCGACTCATGGCTCCTCTCTGCCCGCATCCAACTTTTCGACATCGCCGCCCCCGCCGCCGCCCGCGCCAGCCTGCAACAGGCGCTTCACGCCGCCCGACTCGCCGGCGACCCCGCCCGAGGATCTGCAGTGCTTGCCCACCTCGCCCTGTCCTCGGCCACAGAAGACCCTCCCGCTGAAGCGCCTGCCCGTGACCACATCCGCATGGCTCGCACTTTCGCCGCCCGCGCCGAAGACCCCCCGATGCTCGGCGCATGGATCGACGCGGCCGAAGCAGACATCGAACTGCGCCTTGGCGACCCGGCCCGCGCGGCAACCCTCATCGGCAACGCCGAGGCTCTCCACAAGCTCCACTCCACGGCTACTGCCCCTGGCAGCATCGACTGGCTCAATTGGCTGCCCGCCCACCGCCTCGCCGCGATCAAAGCCGACATCCTTCTAGCCCTAGGCCGCACCCGCGACGCCACCACCGTTCTCCAGCACAGCGCCCTCGAAGCGCCCACTGCCCGGCAACGGGCTATTGCCTACACCGACCTGGCTGCTGTCGCTGCCTCAGAAGGCGAGGTCGACACCGCCTGCACTCGCCTCAACGACGCCCTCGACGCCCTCGACGGCCGCTGGTATGACGCCGTAGGCAACAGGATCAACCATGCCCGGGCCCAACTCGACCCATGGAACACCGACCCGGCAGTGACCGCCCTAGACCAGCGCCTTTACACATGGACCCCAGCCTTGGAAGCCGCAGACCGATGACCATCATCCGCTCCCGTCGCGAGGCGCTGGGCCTGTCCCAAGCCCAAGTGGCCGCCGCCATCGGAACACACAAGGGGACCTACCAGCGCTACGAATCCGGCGACCGGGAACCCCCGCTGTCGACAGCACGTGCGATCGCTGAGGCCCTCGATATGTCCCTGGCTGAACTTGCCGGCCAAATACCCATAGACCTCGGCTCCTCCCTGGACACCCCCACCAGTCTCTCTGTGGTCAGTGAGGTCCTGCAGTCCCGTCGTCACGAACTCGGCCTGACCCACTCTCGCGTGGCAAGCGCTGCTGGCATCGCCCCTGACCTGTACCAACGCTACGAATCGGGCTCCACGGAACTGCCCTTGGCGATGGCTGCGACCCTGGCTCAAGTGCTCGACATCCCCCTTTCGGTCCTTGCCGGCGTGGAACCGCGTGCAATCGAATTCAATGGACGGTGGTGGGCGACCTGGCAGGGCGGCATTCGCCGCGCCGGAGAGGCGGATCTGCACACCGTTGAGGCCCTGCGCGCCAGCAACAGGCTGCTTCTCGATAGCGGCTGGCGCGGCGAGCTGGAGTTCTTCGGCAACGAGGTCCTCATCGGGTGGTATCGCCCCCCGGATCGTGGCACGAGAACCCGGCAGGGTGTTTTTCTGTGGCTACCCGCAGGAGCGGACTACCTCTATGGCCGCTGGACCGGGGTGTCTGATAACAACACCGTCGATTCTGGATGGTGCGTGCTGGCTCGCGACGAAGGCAAGTCAAGGGAAGTGTATTCCGGCCTGGTGTCCTCAAGCGCCCAACCGCGCCCCCTTACCCGTCTGCCCCGGTTAGGGACCTGGGGCTCGGGCGGCTAATCCGCCCGACGCGCTGCGCTGTCTGGCCGTAACCTCGGCGCCGCCGCGGGCTACCCACGTATCCAGGGACTACGCACCCAGCCAACGCATGTAATGCATGTAACGCCTGTATAGCAGTGCATGGCAGTAAAAAGCATCGCTTCCAAGATGTGTCGCACCCGCCTAGTGGCGCCATAGGCGAGATGCTAAGCAATGAGTACAAAGCTCCGAGGAGTAACGCAATGCGCCTACCCGCCGAATACTGCAGGACTCAGCTCAGGGCAGTATCTAGGTACGCTGCAACACACCCCTATCGGGTGCACCCCAGTGTACCGGTGGCTACTGCACACGGCTGCGCCGTAAAATGCAGCACCGCCCACCTACGACCTGCATGCAGATGCGGCCAGGTGCTATTGCTAGCACCACCCTGCTGGCCCCAGCCCTGCGTGGCACCTATACCCGCCGCACCGCACCGCGCCACTAAGCGGCGACATTACCCGGCCAGCAGGCCACCACTAAGCGGGCCGATACGACTACCGGCAATGGGGTGTACGCCAACGCAATGTGCAGTACCGCCACATGGCGCAGAGCGACGCGATACGACCCACTGTGATACAGTGCAGTGCTATACATGCGATACACCGCATGTATAGCACTGCTAGGAGGATTGTTGGGATGCAGAGGAGGGCGCTTCGTTCAAGCGATAGCAGTGCAAGCAGGGATAGCGGTGCTAGCACCAGGGGTGGTGCGGGTATCGGCGACTTTTCCAAGAGTCAGTAACTGACAGAACAAGAAAGGGAGGGTGTACACCCACCATGAAGATCACCGCAGTCGCTAATCAGAAGGGCGGCGTAGGGAAGACCGCAACCGTACTCGGCTTGTGCAGCGCAGCAAGTTGGCAAGGAAAAAAGGTCCTCGCCGTCGACCTCGACCCCCAGGGGAACCTCACGCGCGGCCTCGGGGTCAGCGTCGAGGACTTGGGCGACACACCCACAGCAAACGAGCTTCTCACTGACATGCGCGAGGGAACCGCATCCCAGGCGATCGTGGCCACGCAGTGGCCCGGAATCGACCTCATTGCGGCTACCGGGGACCTGGCAAACCGTGACATGGACGCCGCCAGTGACGCAATCTTCCGCCTCCGGGCCTCTTTCGAGGGCTGTGACCTGTCGGCCTACGACGCGGTGTTGTTCGACTGCCCCCCAAGCGTCGGCCGACTCCTTGTCGGGGCCCTAGTCGCCGCTGACCAGCTCATTTACGCGACAGAAGCTTCGGTCGACGGAATCAAGGGCATCGCCAATGTTGAAACGACCACTGCATTCGTGAAGAAGATCGTCAACAAAGACCTCAAGATCGTCGGGATCGTCGTGACCCGCCGGGAAAAGACCGGAGAAGAAGACTTCCGTGAAGAAGAACTCCGCGACGTGTACGGCGATCTGGTGACGAAAACGGTCATCCCGAAGCGGGCGGCCTGGAAAGACGCGAACGGCCGCTCAGAGCCCATTCACACGGTGAAAAGCAGCCCCGGAGCGCGCATGCTGGCCGGCGCATTCACCGACCTCCTCAACGAACTGCCCGTCTTCGATAACTAAATCAAGACCCATCCAGGAAAGGAACAAGAAATGGCACCCGAAAGAACTCGCGCCCTACGCAGGGAAGCGCCGCAGAATCCGGTGGAGATGCTGCTGTCCGAAGCGGCCCGGCCCGCGGCCACCAACGCCGCAGTAGAGCCGCAGCGGACAGAGCCGAAGTCAGCAGTTCTGGCGCCGGCCGCACCGCTCGCCGCGCCGGCACCGGACCGCGTAAAGAAGCAGGTCAACTACAGGATCAGCCCGGAGTTGACCGACCAGCTAAAGACCGCGAGTATCGAGTACAGCTTCCGTCAGGGCCGCCAGTACAGCCAGAACGCCATCGTTGAGATGGCTATACAGGCCTGGCTCGACGCCAACGGGCCCTGGCAACAGCGCCCCTGACGGCTACTGCACGGTGGCGGGATCGCGAACCTCCACAGAGATGTGGTTAAACGTGGTGCCGTGATTCTCGGCGAAAGAGTCGGCAAGCTGCCCGGCCTCATCAAGGGACACACCCTTGAAGCCGACAACGACCGTCACCTGGACAAAGGCCTGCTGCTCGGGTAGACCCGTCCCAAACACCGTGGTCACGCCGGTGAGGTTGGACATGTCCAGTGGGGTATTGATGATCTCGACTTTGCCGTCGAAAAACTCCTTCAGGTCCTTGTTGAGGGCAGCGACAGCGTCGGGGAGCATGGTCCCGGTGAGCTCGTTGTAGGGGAATAGCTCAGCGCTGACGAGAACGGGGATGGCCATGGGAAAACTACCCTTTCGTAGGGGACGGCCAACCGGCCGTCGAGAACATTCTTACTGCGAACTTTAATATCGGGGAACCGTTCCCCCAAGGGGCGACACAACAACCTGTACCAGGTAAAGCCGGGAACCCCGCATGAAGAGATCACAAAACCGCCCCACCAGAACAGGCTGGTGGGGCGGTTAGGCCAGTGCGTTTTGCGACTGAGATTCAGCCGACGATCGACGCGAAGCTAGCGTCGATGTCGTTGACCTCGCCGTGGTGAGACTGGGCCGCCATCGTGACGTTGGCGGCGGTCTCCTGCAAGCTGGTCTGGGTGCTGTAGACGTGGTTACCGAACTCCCCGGCCGCAGACGGGGCCCGCCCGGTGGACACGTCCAGCAGCCCGGTGTATGCGTTGTGGCACGCCTGCGCGTGATCCTGGCAGGCCTGGGTGTTGGCCATCAGCGAGGAGAACTGACCGGGCAGTTCCCCTCCGTTGTGGAGCATGAATCCAGCGGACATTGGCGATCAAATCCTTTCGATTAGCGAATAATTGTGGGTGGTTGAAAAATGCTGTGGTTCGGGTTTACGCAGGCACGATAGCGGCGATGCGTGCGGCTCCGGCCATGGTGGCCTCCTCGGCGGCATCGATCATGCGAAGAGTGCCCTGGCACTTCTCCTCGGTGGTGTCCGCCACGGTCTTGAGCTGCTGAACGTTCTGAACAAAGCCCTGGTGGACGGCCGTACCTGCAGCGCCCTGCAAGGTCGCGGTGGCCATGGTCTCGCCGATCACGATGCGCTGCTGAGCGGTGGACCGGAGGTCCGCCACGGCGCTCAATCCCTGCTGGACGAACTGGCGCATGTCCTCGGGAGTGTGCTTTACGACTCCGAATCCCATTATGGAAACCCTTTCCTCATTGTGTGTGGGGTTTCCGTGGACCGGTTCCCCCCGGCTGATATGGCGCCAAGTGTAGAGGGATGCGGCGAGCTCTGCAAAGGGCGGCGACACGCCCCGCGGCCGACGCCTCCCAGGGCATCCGCCTGCACAGCGAAACTAGATAGCCGGTCAGCAAAAAGACACGCGCTCGAACGGCGTCACCGCCCCCACGCATCGCCACCCGGCTCTATCCTTGGGGTTCCGGATCGGAGACCGATGGAACCGCCAGGTCGCCCGGCCTCCGATCCGGGCAGACACGCAACAAACAGGGAAAATAAGGGGGCTTTGGAATGGCAGATCCGGACTTCGACCAGATCCTCGCCAGCCTGCAGACACTCGACGACGTCATCGAGGACAGTGATGAAGCCTTTCGTCTCGCGCAAGGCGTCTACGCCGATAACCCGGTGACCCCGTCGGTGATGGCCATGGTGTGGAAAGGCAAGGTTGGGGACCTCCAGATCGCCGACGGGGTGTGCGACCTTCCCTTGGACACGGCGACCAGATTGATCAACGCCGTCGTTATCAACGCCTTCAACGCGTGGCACCTCGACCTCAACCAACTCATCGGCCACCTACAGCCCCACCCGGCCGCCACCTAAACCCCCCTAAACTCAACATGGCTCCTACCGACCCCAACCGGATCGCTGCTGACCTCGCGGCGGTTCAAGATGCGTTCGCTCGCATCAACCCCGGCGACGACGCCCAGGGCATGTCCGCCGATGCCCTCCGCGAGGCCCTGGCCGGTCACAGTGACCACCTAGACGACATCACATCGGCGGTCCAGTCCGTCGCCGCCGCCGTCGAGCAACGGAAAGCGCTAATCGCCGAACGCGACGCCACCATGCCCACCGAACAGGAAATCGATGCCGCTGAACGCCGGCTCGTCATCGCCGCCGCCCTCGCCGCTGACGCCGCCGCCGCAGGGGACTCCGCTGCGACCGCCGCCGCCAACGCGGAAGTCCGGCAGGCCACCGAGCATCTGGCCGATCTCCTCGCGCAGAAGAAGGCGGCCCAGGAGCGATTCGACCAAGGGGAACGTGACACTGCTGAAACGCTGGATACCGACACCGCCGACCTCGGGGGAGCGGACGCACCCCCCGGCGTCGCCGCCGCGGCCGGCCCCCTCGGCGCGATGCTGTCCGCCATGCAGCGAATGCAAGCCGCCTCCCCGCCCCCCTTGACGGCGGCCGGCCTGCCGCCCCAGATGCCCGATGACGTCCTGACATCCTCGGCTATCGTTCCCGACGACGCCGGGGACTATGGCCCCACAGCCACACTGAGCCACCAGGCGCAGGACCCGGGTATCGCACTCCTGAACGCCTTACTCGACGGCATGGACGACAACACCACCTCCACCAGCCACCACAACCCCTCCGCTGCCGGCGACGTGCCACAAGAGGAAGAAGCCCTGGATCTTGATCCGGTGTTCGGAGCTGGCCAAGACTGGTCAGAGACGGGAATGGGCCAGACGCACACATCCGCCGACATCCCCGTGCAGATGCCCAGCCTGTCCGGAGTGGCCACCCCAGCAGACGTCTCAGGCCGCCCAGCCAACCCCTTCTTCGCGGCCGCCCCACCCGCGCCGACGACAGGGGCCCCGATGGGCGGAGGCATGATCCCGCCGATGATGCCAATGGGCGCCGGCGCCATGGGCACCGGCGTTGCGCCGGGACGAGATAAGGATGGGCAAACTATCATCAAGGCAGATCCAGACATGACTGGAGCCGATATCGATGCCCGCATCGCGACCAGCGGAGTGATTGGCCGCGACACTAAGCACCGATAGAACTGGGGGAAACCGCAACCGTGACGACACCGACAATTGTTCCACCGCCGCCAAACCCGGACATCCTGCTGACCGCCCCGAGCCTGTGGGCCATGGCCCACGGCGAAGGCGCCGGAACGCTGCGCCAAGTCGTTGGCGCTGGCATCGACCCCGCCGCGGCGTTCGGCGCGGCGTTCGGCCTGAACAAGGTCGTTGGCATGGACAGCTTCAACGGCTGGCTCCAACAGAAAGCCGCCGGCCCACACCCGGCCACCCCGCACGGTCAAGAACCAGGCCCGGTCACCGACGACGCGACACCACCCAAAGGCAACCCCGCCGACGACTCCGCCGCCGAGAAGAGCGCCACAGGTAAGCCAACAGACAGCGACGCCGGAAAGTCCGCCACCCGCGACGCCGCCACCGACGGCCCCGAGAAGGGCGCCGCGAGTAAGGCGGCCACAACAGATGCCGACACCGCCGGCGGATCAGCGGCCAAGGCGCCGGCCGGTGAATCCTCCACGGGTACCAACGGAAGCGCAGGAAAGACGGCTGCCGCAGCGGGGGACAAGGCGACCAAACAGACCGCTGAAGAGGCAGCGCAAGTCGCCAAACGGCGCCTCCGTCAAACCTTCGCCGAGGACGGCGTCAAAGCCGCGGTGAAGCAGGGCGTCACCCAGGCGGTGTCCCGCGGCGGCGCGCTGGGTAGCAAGCTCGTCGCCGCCCAACTCTTGCGGCTGGGCACGATGTCGGTTCCCGGGCTGGGTGTCGCGCTCACCGCGGCGCTATGGGCATTCGACTCCTCAGGCCGCAAAGCGTTCAACGGGCTGATGGAGCGCATCACCGGAACAGTCACTCCAGGATTGAACGCGGCCCCATCGCCGCCACGGACGATGTTCCTGCCGCTGACCAACGACGGTAACCGCGATCCGATCATCGAAGCGATCGACGCGCAGATGGTGGCCGTCAACAACAAATCCTTCGGCTTCGACGAAAGTCTTGTCTGGCCGCTGGACGGCTCCGGGTTGACTACGGCGACCGCCTTTCCGGAGGTCTCCGCAGGTCTGGCCAAGTTGACCAACGACCTGGGCGCCACCTTGAGCGCCATCACCTCGGTCTACCAAAAGGACGCCGACGAACGCTACGTTGCGATGACGTGGCGCAGCACCCAGCCAGGAGCCGAGCAGCTGGCCGACATGCAGGCGACAATGATCCCCGCGCTCACCGCGGCGGTCAACGCCGCTGCTGTCGCGGTGAACGAGGCATACCAGGGATTCCGGGGGATCAACAAACGCAACAGGGAGGCGATCGCCAACTCCAACAGCGGGATCTTCGCGTCGATCATCGGCAACCATATCCGTGGCACAGACATGGCCAGCGGCGCAGAACCGATGATGGCCGCCGTGGAGAAGGTCCGGTCGCTGGCGCCGAACCTCCTGGCTGCGGTGAAAAACCTGTCAATTGCGCCCAGCATGCGGGCACCCGCTCTCACCGGCCCCGCGGCCGCTGCCCCCGCCACCCCCACACAGCCGGCGCCGGCCGCACCGACACCGGGTGGTGGCGGTAGCGCAGCCCCGTGGGCGCCGCCGTTCAACCCGGGCCCCCTGCCCGAGGTGGACGCCGAAGACTCCGATGCCGCTCCTGCCGCCGTGCCCGACGCGCCGGCCCCTGAAGGAGCAGGCCAGGCAAATCCGCCCCAGCAGCCCCAGACGCCGGACCCCTTGGCCAAGGATCTAGCTTCTCTTCTGAAGACCCCCCCGCCGGGGTCGGGTACTGGCATGCCGGTGCAGCTGCCGCAGATCCCGACACAGATCCCGAATCTGATGCCGCAGATGCCGCAGATGCCAACGATGCCGAACTTCGGCGCGATGACGCCGCCGTCCACGGGCCTGCCGCCCGCAGCCCGGCCCACCGGACTGACCGCCAACGATCTCCCCGACGAACTCAAGAAGCGCCTCGAGGACACCCGCACCGTTGGCGACAAAAAAGACCAGCCCCTGGGGGAGGCAGGCAAAATCAAGGAGAAGGATCTGCCCACCCCCGGCGAACCAGGCAAGGGTAAAGCGCCGGAAGCGCTGCTCAACCCCGCCCCCGCCACCGCACCTCCAGGTCAAGAAAGCAAATCCGGGCAGGCCGGGCAGGCTCGTCCAGGCGCGGCTGAACATGCCGCCTCCACCACGGCCGGCGGCGACGATAAGCCTGGACCGCACACCGCCCCGTCAGAGGAGAACACCGTGGACGTGCAGGGCCGCAAGTGGACATTCGACAACCCCAAGCTGGCCGCACTGGCACAGAGCCTGGCCGCCAGCGAAGGCCAGCACAGCCTCCGGCAGGCCGCCTCCGACGCAGGGTTCAAGCTGCCCCCTCCCGGGCAGGACATCGGGACAGAGGTGCCGACCAGCAGGCTCAAACCCGGCGACGTGATCATGGGCGCCCACAACCAGAACGCGGTGTTCCTCGGCGCCGGACAAGACGGCCAGGCCCAGGTACTGACCGAGCGCGGCGAGGTCAAGCAACTGCACGAAGTCGCGAAATTCGACGGACCCCATCAAGGATTCTTCCGTCTCGCCGACGACGGCAACCCCGCCCCGCAGGTGCAGACCGTGGGAGACCAAGCCGGCGGTGGCACCACGCAACAACACAGCTCCCCGCCTGCCGCGTCGCCAACGGCCGGCGCAGCGCCGCCCACACCGCCCCCGCCAACCGCCCCCTCCGCTGAGGCCCCTCAGCCGCCCGCATCCCCGGATAGCACCCAGGCGACCCACGCGGGGATCCTTCCTGGCCAGGTCACCGGTAAGCCCGGCTTGGACCCGCGGAACGTGCCCCCAAACCGGTAAGGCACCGTCTGAATGCCCGGCGACTACATCGAAGACCCGACCAAGCCGTGGTCTCCGAACAACCCGTTCGGCTACCCCTCGGGCGCCACGCCACCCGCTTCCGACTCGGGTCAAGCGCCGTCCCCGGAACGGCCGGCCGCCGGCACGTCCGTCCCGCCGCAACAACGGCCGGCTCCCACGCAGACGCACTCGATCCCGCCGACAGTCAGGGTTGACGAACACGCGGCGACCCAGAGCTACACCGCCGGCCAGAACGGGCTGCAAGAACACCGCGACGCCATCCCCGATCACGACCCCGCCGGACTGGATGACCCCGTGATTGCCGAAGCGCTGCAACAACACAACAAGAAGACCAAAGACCGTTTCACCGAGGCGCACCGCGACCTCGCCGACGGAAAAGGCGCCGCGGCCGCCTTGGGCGAGGAGAACCGCCGCGGAACTCAACAGATCAACCGCGCCGCCGACCCCGGCGCAGTGTCGGCCTTCCGCGCCGCGATGTCTCAGCCCGCCCCCGCCGCAAGCCCCTTCGCCGCGCCCGCGATGCCGGCGCAGACCCCGCCGGTACAGCCGATGCCGTTGCCCATGCAAGCCCCGCCACCGCAGCCGGTGTCGTTGCCCATGCAGCCCCCACCACCGCTACAGCAACTGCCCCCGCCGGCCGCACCGTTGCCGCCCACCCAGCAGGCCCTCAACGCGAACGCCCTCGCCAAACTGATAAACCCCGCCAAAGACGTTGCGCCGGTAAAGCATTCAGCAGTCTCATCCCCATCTCGTGCCCGGACTGCGCGGACGCGAATACCAGGAGGAAGCCAAGCGCCACTGGCCCACAACAACCAGGTTGCCATCCAGCCCACCGGGAAAGGAACCCTCACCCGATCCCAACTGCACTCGTTCATCGAACAAGCACTCGACAACAACGGGATCACCAAAGACCGCAGGATCCGCGAGATCTGGCACGACCTCTGCTACCGGCAGTACATGAAAGAAAGCGCAGGCGTGGTCGACGCCGTCAACCGCGACGACATCAACGCCCGCGGCGCCACAATCCCCACCGACAACGCCCCCTCAGGATCGAGCCGCGGAGTTGGCCAAGTCATCCCCGAAACCTTCGCCCGCTACCACGTGGCTGGCACGTCAAACAACATCTACGACCCAGAAGCCAACCTCTCGGCCAGCGTGAACTACATGATGCACCGCTACCGTGTCGCCGCCGACGGAACCGGCCTGATCGAGTTCTACCAGCAACGCGTCCGCAACGGCTTCGGCGGCTACTAAATAGCCCCCTGCGCCCCACAACATTCCCGCCAGGCGGCGGCGTCAGACCAGATCGCCGGCAACCGCCAAATGTAAACTCCGCAATAAGGCGCAGACAGGCGCGCAACAATCAACACACCCGGGGGAGTGGGGCCACCTATGGACACCGACAAGAACTCTGACTGGCGCGCCCCCCACCGATGGGACTGGCGCACCACAGCACTGCGGACCTCCGCCGCCCTCGCCCTCGCCCTCGCCGCGATCCTGGTCGTTGTCATGACCCGGACCCCCGCCGCCCCGCCCCCCGCCATGGACGGTCCCACAGCCCGACCCTTGAGCGCCTTAGAGGCCGCCGGCGTCCAGGCAATGCTGGAACGACAAAAGGCCGGCGCGCACAAACTGGCTGGCACGGTCACCGATGCCCAAGGCCGCACCTACGGGGTGCAGCTGTCGATGACCGGCAACAGCGCCGCGGGCGTCGGAACGATCACCGCAGGAAGCACGCGCGGCGAGGCGCTGCTGGATCGCGGCACGGTGTATCTCCGCGGCGAGCAGGATTTTTGGGCGGCGCTGGGTGTCACGGGCCGCGCTCCAGAGCCGCCGGGCTGGGTCAGCATCGGAGGCGAGTTTTTGGGCGGCAAGCTGTTCATGGCCCCCTCGAAATGGACGGCGGATCTGTCCCCGTCACCCACCGCGCTCCTAGATGGAGACCGGTACAGCCAAGGCTCGGCCTCCGCCCTGATCGGCGACTCCGACGTCACCCACGTCACGGTCGACGGCCTCGACATCGACATCTCCACGGTTACCGCCCAGTCGGTGACCGATGCAGCTGCCCCGCTAGTTGCGGGCCGCGGCACTCCGGCGGTGCTTAAACGCGCCGGCAACGGCGGGTGGATGCTCTCGCCGACCGCCGGTCCTCCGGGATCTTCTGGCGCCGAGGATCAGCAGCCCCCGGTCGCCCCGACCCCGTAAAACCTGTCCCAAAGAAGGAGGCCGCGAACCCCCCATGGATATCGCCCAGGTGACAGCAATGCCGGACGAACTGAACGTCGATTCCCGCACTGAGGAAGAAGACGGGATCGTGACAGTCACCATCGCCGAGCAAACCCTCCAGGTTGTCGCATAGGGAAAGCCCCGCCGGGCCGCCCGCCCAGGAGCGGCCGTTTATTGGTAGGTGACGGCCCCGAAGTGGACCGGGTCGTCGAATCCGTCGATGAGCCATTGCCGGTTGTTGCCCAAAGTGGCGCGCAGCGGGGCGTCGATGGTGTTGAACGTGGTGGTCGATGAGGCAGCCTTAGCGGTGACCAGCAGGTGGATGGTGTCACCCGGTTTCGCTGTGGCCGGGTCGGGGCTGTCCTTGCCGGCGGTGATGACTTTCACGGTGATGCTGGTGTAGGGGGAGTGGAGGATCGGGTCTTCGGTGAAGTCAGCGGACACGTATCGGCCCAGGGTGCCGGCGTTGTTGGAGGTGTAGAACGCGGTCATGAAGTTCGTCACCGACACCCCCAGCGGGCTGTTGACGCCGACCCCTTGGGTGTAGAACGGCGCGATCTGCACGGCCCGGCTGGTGTCGTTGACCGGCCGGGGCCACATCAGCGCTTTGAAGGTGCCCCCGGCTTCCAGGAACGTGACACGGAAGAAGCTGCGGACAGCCCGGCCGGTGCCGGGCGGGATCAGGGTCGCGGCGAGGGTTATACCCCACTCGGTTTCGGCTCCCGCGGGGGTGCGTGAGACGGGCGGAACAGCGTTGATGTCGCTGACGGTTACCGGATCCGGGTTCATCTCGGGCTGGCCCGCCATGGCGGACATGGAGACCAGTTTCGCGGCTTCGGTGGGGCTGCCTGCTAGCCACACCAAGAGGAAGTTGCGGGCAAAGAACTCCGCCCCGACGTAGTCGTTGATCTCGGCGAGCACATTGACAGGTTTCGTCGGGGCCCGTACCAGGAGGGTGACAGTCAGCAGCAGCACCCCTGCCAGTGCCAGCCAGGCGGCGGCCGCGGTGGCGAAAAAGGTCCGCCGTTTGATGTCGGATGTCAAGGCTAGACGGGAGAACAGCGGCATGATGAAAGTGTCTTTCAGGCGGGTGGACGACTCGCCGCTATCATAAACTCAAGTTGAAGAATCGCTTCAGGAAGGCACGGACAAACACGGTGACACGTGGGGGATTGGATCCGTTCGACCCGGATCGCTTGCCGCCGAGCCAGCAAGCTCGAATCCACGCAGGGATCGATGATCTGCTGACGAGCCCGACGCTGAGCGATGCTGATGCAGACCGTCACATCGACAGCATTCTCGGTGAGCTGTTCCCGCCCACTCCGACACCCCGCACCCCGCCCCCGCCCCCGCCGCCACTGCAGGACTGGGCACTCGATCACGCCCCCCCCGCCCCGCCCGAGCCGTTGACCGCCGCCGCCGTGGAGGTGGCGGCACCCGGCGGCGGCCAGGTGGAGCTGCCGCACACCGCCGACCCCGACGTGGAGGATCAGCCGGAACCGGCCGGCGGGCCGGATCAAGCTCCAGACTGGGACCGCTTCGGGCTGTGGAGCCCCCCCCGCCCCGCCGACATCGTCGTGCCCGCCGGCGTCGCCGCCGTCGCGCCCGTCCCCGCCCCAACCGCGGAACCCCCCGCCGACCCGGCCACACCCGACCCGGCAACCCCCACCCCTGACATCGACTCGCGCGGCCGCCGCCGGCCGCTGCCCGACCGGATACGAGAAGGCTGGGCAGCGCTTCCGGGCTGGGCGAGGCTGGCGATTCCCACCGCCGTCGGACTGTCGATGGTCGTGGTCATGGTGATCAATCTGATCCTCGGCGACCGCTCCCGCCCGGCCCCGCAGCCCCCGATTGTTGCTGCCGCCCCCGAACAGCCGGCCGCCTCAAAACCCCTCGAAGGCCTCCTGTTGCCGGCAGCAGTCACCGCGGACTGCCCGGCCGGTAGCTCTGATCCGACCCTGGCCTTCGGCACCGACAAGTCCCAGGCCTGGATCTGCACCCGCCTCTACAACGTGGACAACTCGATCCTGACCATCACCTTCCCCGAGCCGGTGGTGGTGACCTCCATCATGGTCATCCCCGGGTTCGACTACGTCGAGTCCAACGGTCAAGACCACTGGAACGAACACCGGGTGGTCATCCAGATCCTGTGGCGCATCGGGGGAACCCAAATCGTGCAGGACATCGCCCCCACCCGCGCCGGCGCCACCCTGCAAGTCCCCAACCTGGCCACCCAAATCATCACCGCCACCATCCTGGCCACCCAGCGCCCCCCGGCCACGCCGGGCCCCAACAGCTCCCTTCCGGGGATCCTCGGCGGGCCCTCCGTGCAGAAAGTCGACGATTCCATGGCCATCGGTCGTATCGAAATCACCGGCCGCGCCGCGGGAGGGCCGGCATGAGCATGAACCCAGACCTGGTTCACTACTTCAACCAAGGCCTCACGGCGTGGTTCCAGAACCGCAACACCGCCATCGCTCGCGAAAACTTCCAATGGTGCATCGACCAGATCGACCCCGAACAGTGCGACCTGTACCGGGCGTTAGCCGGAATGGATCGCCCGGAGTCGGCCACCCCCACACTGCTAGAACAAATCCATACCCGCATGGCGTCATGGGGCAAACTCGTCGTCGCCGCCGGCCGCGCGCGCGGCGAAGAACTCACCGCCGACACCCCGCTGCTCGGACTGGCCGTCCCGGTCGTCCCCGACCACGACCTGTCGGTCAAACTGAACACACCCACCGCCGTCTACATCGGCCATGCCGTCAACCTCGCCGAGCAAGGCAGCCTCGCCGAGGCCTGGAAAACGATCACCGCCACGGACTCGACCATCCCGGAAGTCAACCTGGTGAAGGTCGTCATCCACGCCGCCGCCCGGCGCTGGCAGGACGTGGTCGCTCACGCCGAGCCCATCCTCAGCCCCCGCCGTGTCGACGAGGACGAGAACACCCTTTCTGGAACCCATGAGGTCGCCCAAGCCCTGGCCTATCTCTACAGCGGCGTCGGCTACGCCCACCTCGGGAACTTCCCGGCCGCCGCATCGGCCCTGGAAACCGCCGAGAAGAGCCGCTACCGCACCATCGGCGCCGAGGCCTGCTACTACCTGGGCCTGATGGCCCGAGCCAACGGCGACACCGACGCCGCCGCCCGCTGCTTCAGCAGCGGCCTTCTCTACCAGCGAACCGACAAACTTGCCGCCGCCCTCGAAGACCCGTCGATCACGCTGCGGCAAACCACCGCCGAACTGATCAAACAGCGTGACTCCTATTGGGACCCCTCCACCGAAGCCGACCTCGCCGAGGTCCGCGAGGCCCAGCGCATGGAAAGCCAGAACACCCTATTGATCGAAGCCGCCGCCGAACTCGACGCCAACATCGGGATGCCGGAAGTCAAAGATCAAGTCCGCAGGGTGCGCGCCGACGTTGCCTTCGCCGCCGAAGCCGCCCGGCGAGGAATGCCGCTGCCCGGCAAGAGCCTGCACATGGCGTTCACCGGCCCTCCGGGAACCGGCAAGACAACTATCGCCCGCATTGTGGCGAAGGTGCTGTGCGGCCTCGGTGTGCTGCGCGGCAACGAGGTCATCGAAGTCCGCCGCGACGACCTCGTCGGCGCCGTCATCGGTGAAACAGAAGAAAAGACCAACGCGGTCATCGACCGCGCCCTGGACGGGGTGCTGTTCTTAGACGAGGCGTATGCGCTGGTGTCTTCGACCGGAACCAACGACTTCGGCCCCAAAGCCCTCGAGGTACTGCTGGCCCGGATGGAAAACGAACGCGACCGACTCGTAGTGATCGTCGCCGGCTACGAGAAAGACATCAAGCAACTGCTGGCCGTCAACGAGGGCCTCGAGTCGCGCTTCACCCGCCGCATCCGGTTCTCCTCCTACACCCCCGAAGAGATTGGGCAAATAGCTGAAGTCCTTGCCGCCCAACGCTCCTCGACGCTGACCCCGGCCGCGCGCGACCTCATCATCGCCGAAGCTCGCGCTATGACCGTCACCGGCCCGACCGGCAAGAAAATCCTCGACATCGCCGGCAACGGCCGGTTCGCCCGCAATGCCGTCGAAGCCGCCGAGGAATTCCGCTCCGCCCGCCTCGACGGCGCGAACCTGGCTGCCCTGTCCGACGAGGAACTCTTCGGCCTGCTGCCCGAGGATGTCGCCCCGGCGCTGCGCAACATCGTCGACCCGCTGCTGGGCCGCATTCGTCACGCTCCCGATTTCGACACCACTTCTGACCCGGCGCTCCAGGAAAGCTGACATGGCACGCAATCTGACCACCAAAGTCCAACTGTCCGGTTACCGGTTGGGGGTGCGCCGGGTCGAACAGGCGATGACCCGCCGCGATGTCACCATGCACACCACCCCGTTTTCAATCCAGACCGTCGCGTTCGCGGTCGGGATCTTCCTGGCGCTGGCGATCCCGTTGGCCGGCTTCGTGTTCGGGTTTTTCTCCAACCGCGGCGCCGACCAGGGAAACGCCCAGGCCATCATCACCAAGTCCGGTGGACGCTACGTCATGTATGAGGGCGTTTTGCACCCGGTGACGAACCTGGCCTCGGCCCGCTTGATTGTCAACAAGCCTGAGGTGCCACGCGTCGTTAAGGATGCCACGCTGTTCAACCAGCCCCGGGGCCTACTGATGGGTATTCCGTCGGCGCCAGACAATCTGACCCAGCGCACCGACAGCACCGCCCAGTGGACGGTCTGCGACCGGCACACCGACGTCGGCGAATTGTCGTTGACCAAGACCGACGCCCTGTCCACCACGCTGATCGCCGGGACGGATACCCTCACCTCGGCGGCGAACCCGTTGAGCCCCAGCGACGCGGTCCTAGTCCGGCTCGCCGCCGCTCCCGACCAGCTCTGGATGGTCTACAAGGGCCAGCGCACCCTCATCGGCCCCGGAGATCTGGCCGCCCGCGCCGCGTTGAACCTGAGCCCGGCATCCGCCTCTGAAGCCATCCCGATCAGCCAGGGCCTGTTCAATGCGATCCCGGCCGCCCCGGCGCTGACCGCCCCCTACATCCCCGGCCGCGGCGAGGTCAACCGGCTACTTCCGCGGGCACGCACGGGCGACGTCATCATCACCGCCGCCGCCGACGGCACCCGCCAATATCAGGTCGCCCTGCCCGGCGGGGTGCAGCACATCACCGAATTGATCGCCCAACTGCTGATCAACACCGGCGGAAAGGAAATCACCACCGTGGACCGCGACGACTTGGCCGCCGTCCCGCTGGTCAGCGACATCAACACCGAGAACTATCCCGACCGGGCACCCACCTTCCGTAAGCCGCACATCCTGTGCTGGACGTGGCAGAAAGGGGCCGAAGACCTGCGGTCGACCTCGACGGTCCTGACCGGCGAATCACTGCCGATCAGCGACCAGGATATGAGGAAGGTCGTCATGCTCACTCCCTCTGCCGACAAGAGCCAGACCACCGCGTCGGCGTCGTTGACGCGCCCCGGCGCCGGATGGCTAGTTCAGGTCACCGGAGTAACCCCCGAATCCCACGCCCAAGAGCAATTGATGTACATCGATGACACCGGCGTGCGCTACTTCATCGGCCCTGACGGCGACAACCGCGACGCGCGAGCAGGCATGGCGAAAACCGCTGAAATACTGGGACTTTCAGCCCGACCGCCCCTTTCGATTCCCTGGGCTATCGCCAAACTGTACGCACCCGGATCCTCACTTTCCCGTTCTGATGCGTTGACCACCCACGTCCAGCTGCCCGCCGACGTCAACCAGAGCGCCACTGCCCCCGGATAGAGGTACCCGAAGCGGAAGTGGGCTGAAAAACCCCGGCTAGCAACAACAACGCCAACCGGACCGCCTAAAACCCCGCCACCACAACACAATCCACCCGCCAACCTGAACAACCCGACACGGGGGAGGACAACACAAATGGCAACCCGATCCTTCGCGATGCGGCCATCATCGCAACCCGACATGGACAGTCAGCCGGTCGTCGTACCGGAACCAGAAACCCTCGACGACCCCAGTCCCAGCATCCAATGGCAGCGACTGGCCCCGATCTTCATGATCGTCATCATGGTGGCGTTCTTCGCGCTGATGATCAGCTCCGGCGCCCGCAACATCGCCTCATCCCCGTACATGCTCATGCCGTTCATGGGCATGGCCATGATGGCCTTCGCCTACCTGGGAGTGGGCGGCCAAGGCGGCGGCGCCCTGGGCGACCTGGCCAAGAAACGCAAGAACTACTGGCTGCAACTCCGGGAGCGCCGCAAGATTGCCCACCACCACGGCCGCCAGCTCCACGACCTACAAGCAACGCTCTACCCCAATCCCGCCAGCCTGCTATCCAAGATCGACACCGCCGAAATGTGGACGGTGCGACCCAACAGCGGCGCCCCCACCGCCGGAGCCGCCGCCGACGAAATCCCCGAATCCCTCCAGCCCTGGCTCACCGCCCGCCTCGGCGTCGGTGTAGCCCGGCTAGTCCCCGGCCTGAAATACAAAGACGAACTCGCCGTCGACGAACAACGCGAACCGGTCACCTTCGCCGCCTACCGCCGCTTCCTGCGTACACAGAGCTTCGTCACAAACTGCCCCAAAGGCATCAGCTTCGCCGAACACCCCGCCTACAGCTTCCGCGGCGACCCCGACGCCGTCCTCGCCGCCGCCCGAGCGATGGCCGTCTCCTTGGCGTTCAACCACGGCCCCACCCACCTGGCCATCGGGCTGATCACCGACACCGCCGGCCAGGACAGCTGGGACTGGCTCAAGTGGCTTCCCCACACCCAGAACCGGTTCCGCACCGACCGCGGCGGCACCGCCAGACTGGTGTGGCGGTCTCTGTCTGATTTCGCCGCCGACCCGATCGTCGGCAACCCCGACAACAAAGCCCACCTCATCGTCTTCATTGACACCCCCGACGCCGACGCCGCCCTGCCGCCAGACCTGGAAGCCCCCAACACCACCTTCATCGTCCTGCGCGCCCTCAGCGAGACCCTCTCTACCGTGGCCAGCCGATTCCACATCTCCGCCGATCACTGGTTCTCAACCCCAACCCAAGAACGCCACGTCCGCTCCGACGCCCTGACCCCCCTCCAAGCCCGCCTGATCGCCCAGAAGATGAGCGACCTGCGGCCCGGGGACTGGGAACTGGGCACCACCGCCCCCACCGACGTCGACGCCGAACGCAAGTCTTTTTTCGACGCCCTCAACATCACCGACCTCGAGACGTGGGATCCCCGGCCCGGCTGGGACAAACACGAGTGGGACTCCCATTTCTACTTCCCCCTGGGCTTCCAGGGCACCCCCGATGAGCCCACCAACACTGTGGTCCACCTCGACCTCGGTGAATCCTCGGTCGGCGGCGCCGGCCCGCACGGCGTCAGTCAGGGCATGACCGGATCGGGCAAGTCCTTCATGCTGCGCGCCATGGTGTTGGCGGCCTGCGCGAAATACAGCCCGTCCAAGCTGAAGCTGGCCCTCCTCGACTTCAAGGGCGGAACCACTTTCCAGGGTTTCGACGCTCTGCCGCATGTGATCGCCAACATCTCCAACCTCACCGACCAAGCCGAAACCGTCGACCGCATGGTGGAAATCCTCGAAGGGGAGATTGAACGCCGCGAAACACTGATCAACGAATTCAAAGTGGACGGCATCGTCGAGTACCGGCAGAAACGCGCCGCGGACCCCGACAAATATCCGCCGCTGCCCGAACTGGTCATCCTCATCGACGAGTTCCGTGAATACATGGATCAACACAAGGATCAGGGTCACCTCAAACTGCTGACCCGCACCGGCACCGTCGGCCGCGCCCTGGGCATGCACGTCTGGGCGTGCTCGCAGTTCATCGACGCCACCCAGATCCAAGAACTGTCCGAACACATCAGCTTCGGGATCTCGCTACGCACCCGCGACGGTGCCCGCTCCCGCACGGTGCTCAAAGTCACCGACGCGGCTAAAGATCTACCGCCCGGGAAGGGCGCCGCACTGCTGCACACCGACATCGACGACGCCCTGACCCCATTCGTGGGCTTCAACTCCAAAGAGCTCTATGTGCCGCCCCGGCTGCGCACCCAGCTAGCTGGCGGCCCCGCGGGCACCGCCGCAGGCCTGGGCCGGCTGCACAGCTTCACGTTGGCCAACGGGGCAGCTGACCCTTCGGGGCCGGCGGCCGACGACCCATCCACCGCCGAAACACCCCAAGCGCCTATCCCGGGCCTGCCGAGCATGGCCGATGCTCTCATCGAGCGGCTGTCGACCTTCGACGCCGACCGGGATCTGCTGGACCTGTGGAAGCCGTCACTGAGGGCCCCGATCAGCTACCACGAAATCGACATCGCACCCGCCGCCACAGCTCGGCTGGAGATCCGCATCGGCGATCTGGACGCCCCGCGCCTAAGCCGCCGGCTGCCCTACGTGCTGCACCCCGAAGGCGGCAAAGCCCACATCCGGATCATCGGGAAGGGCGGCTCGGGCCGCACGACCGCAGTCGAGGCCATTGTCGCCGGGGCGGCCCGCGCCTACTCGCCGGCGTTCGCGTCCTTCTACCTCGTCGACTACGCCGGCGCCAAACTGTCGGAGATCAAAGACCTGCCCAACGTCGGCGGCTACGCCTCCAAGACCGACGCCGACCGGGTGGCCCGCCTGGTGGGGGAGACCTTCCGCCTCCTTGACGTCCGGGAACGCGAGTTCGCCGCGCGGGGGGTGGCAACCCTGGACCAATACTTCGCTTCCCGGCTCAACACCCCTCTCGAGGACGACCCGTACGGCCACTTCTTCCTCGTGATCGACGGATTCCCCAGCTACACCGAGGACTTTCCGGAAGCCAAGGAAACCTTCCTGCGCCTGGCCACCGACGCCGGACGCTACGGCATCCACCTCGTCGTCACCGCCGACTCGGTCAACCGGTTGCCGATGAAGATGATCGACTACTTCGCCACCGTCATCCAGTTGCCGATCGAAGACCCCGCCACAGCGATGGGCCTGAACGCGACGACCCGGCCCCTGGTCAAGGCGATCCCTGCCGATCAACCCGGCCGCTGCGTGGACCTACAGACCGGCCTGTCCGCCCGCATCGTGGTGCCCCAATACGGCAAGATCGAACCCATCGACTACCGAAAAGGGATGCCCATCTACGCCGCCGCCGACTACTCGGCGGGCATCGCCGCCTTCGTGGCCTCCATGCAACAGATGTACCGCACCCCGGACGGAGAACCGATCACCGCCCCGGCGGTGGACCCGGCCCCGCCGGTGATCGACTACTCGGTGGTGTGGGAAGTCGCCAACCGTGGCCGGGTACTGCGGGCCGCCCACAGCCTGGGCCACCAGCCCACCGCCGAAGAATTCACACAGTGGTGGGCCACCCGCCCCGCCCAAGAGAAACGACTCCCGATCGGAGTCAGCGCCGAAGATCTACGGATCGTGGAACTCCCCGAAGACCCCTGCCCGCACCTGCTGGCGCTGGGGTCACCACGCAGCGGCCGCACTTCGCTTCTGCGCGGCGCGATCAACTCTGTGGTCAACCAGTACAGCCCGGATCAGGCCCAACTCGTCATCATCGAGAGCAAGTACGAGCTGCTCACAGAGCAGGAAGAGTTGGCAAAACGCGGTTACCTGATGGCCTACTCCGGGGACCGCACCACCCTGGCCGAAGCGATCGAGAAGGTCGCAGCGACGATCAACCCGCGCGCCCCGCGGATGGATCAGCAATTGACCGCCGAGACGATCCGCAACCGTTCCTGGTGGAGCGGCCCGGAAGTCTTCGTGATCATCGACGACATCCAGATGGTGGCCGGCAGCGGCTTCCAGATGAACAATCCCCTCGACCCGCTCTACGGGCTTTTGGAGGGCCGAACCGATCTGGGCCTGCACGTGTTGGTCACCGGCCCGGCGCAGGGCTTCGGTTCGACGCGCATGTCCAACCGAGGATTCAAGGCGCTCGAGGCCGCCCAGGCGACGGTGCTGCTGTTCAGCGGCCCGGTTGCCGAGGGAGTGTTGTGGCCCGGGTCGGGCATCAAGTTCGCCTCACGTCGCCCCGGTCAGGCGCACATGATCACGCTGACCACGATGGCTGCCGAAGTCATTCAGACTGCCCACGCGCGGCCCTGGGATCAGTGAGGCCCGGAGGGGTTCAGGAACCGCCGGCAGCGCCTGTGAGCCTCGTGTAGAGCACGTCGGCGAACCCGTCTGCGAACTGTTCGACGATGTCCAGATGTGAGTTGATCGACTGCAATTGTTCGTCGGTGATGTCGAACGCGAACAGCTCCAAGTGGTGTCGAACGAGGTCGGCGTTGTCGTTGTTCAGGCTTGCCATCAGGTGGTTGACGCCGTGGTATCGAGCGTGGTTCACCTCGAACTCGGTAGCCACCGCGGCCGGATCCGGCGGGCGGTAGGAGGCCAGATCGACCACGCTGAGGTGGCCGCGCGTGTAGGTTCCGTCCACCAATTCCGCCAGGCTTGAGCGGTCGATCACCTTCACGGTGCGGCCGGGAACACGGTGCTTGATCACCAGTGTGATGTTCTTGTCGGGTCCACCTGGGATGCGTCGAGTGTCCAAATCGACATCGAATTTTTTCAGGGTTTCGTCGTAGCTGCGCGCCCATCGCAGCCGCCCCGAGGTTAGCCGCACATAGCCAGGTTCGGGGCTGCGCCGCAAGTACATGTATTGGCTGCGGTCAGTCAATGCCCAGAAACTGGAGTCGGGCGCTTCGGCGTTCGCCCATACCGTCGAGGAGCTGTTGAGTAAGCCGCAGCGCCAGAGTTCAGCGAAGTCAGCGAAGCATTGACCCAGGACGCGTGCCTCCGCCCCGGCCGGGCTGGCATAGATGTAGGCCTTCATAGGAGAGACGGTAGACCCAGAACGACGATATAGGGCCATAGGCGGGACATGTTGGGGCAAGAAAATGGGGCGTCTGTGGCATATACGGGGAATTGATGCAGAACGTGTCATTCGAAAATGTGGGCGATACATGGCGCTGCACCGCACCGCTAGCACTGCTATATACGGGAGCTGCGCCCCACAAGATAGCGGCGAATAACACACACGATCAGAAACGGCACCTGGGAAAACGTGTGTGTTTCCGCTAAGACCTAGCACCGCTACCACTGCTAGCTGCTCCATCAGCCTGTGGCATAGCGCAGCACTGCTAGCACCTCACTGGTGGGGGGCACTGCAAAAGATGGGGGAATCCAGGGGAGGCGTGTGTGGGAGCTCCCCGGGGCTCCCATGGCCCACGAATTCCCGCCAGAACCGCCCGCAACCCCAGCCACACCCGGTCGAAAGACCAAAAAGCCTCACCCGCCCGCACGACGCCCCACACCTCGGCCACACCCGACCGCTCCGCGACCAGGCAAACCCCCGCGGACTGGTTTGCCGAATCACGCCGGCCCACCCGCCCAGACAATATTTGCTGGAGCCCGGCCACCCTCGGCCCGCCCACCCGGTGTCGCCGGGCCGCACGCCCACCGCCGGAGAAAGTTCCCGCCCGCGAAAATGTGTCGCCCTTCGCCCCCCGCCACCGCCGGCGTTACGGTCCCCGCGAGGACCACCACAGAACCAGAGCCTCCGCCCGCCACCACGGGCCGCCGCGCTCAACCCAAGAAGGGAGCAACGAGGCAGTGCGTGCATTCCGCGTCTTCAACGGCTTGGCCCGATCCGTCGACATCGAGTGGACGGTGTTGGGTCAGCGATACCGGTTCTGGTCCATGACAGCGGTGGTCGCCGTTCTTGCCGGCAGCGCCCTGCTCATTCTGACGATCTCTCTTCCCGTCGCACTTCTGGCCGGGGCGCTCGGTCTGCTCACCGTTCTGATCGTCACCGCGCGACTCAACGCGATGGACCCAGCCGGACGTATCCGTGAACTGACCCAACTCAAACTCATCTACACCGCCGCCACCGGGCCAGTGGTCTCCAATCTGCGCCACCGCCCGACGGCCACGGCATCGACGATCACCAACACAGGAAGGCGCTGACAACCGATGGGCGACTACTTCCCGCCACTGACCGCCACCCCCGCCGGCGTCAAAGACCCCGGCAACCTGACCTTCACCGCCGACGGCACCGTGTGGGCCACCTATCTCCTGCGCGGCATCAACACCGACCCCTACAACTTGTCGCGCATCGAGTCGGCGCAGATCGCCAACGAACGACTGTTCTCCGCGCTGTCGCGGCTACCGTTCGCCGACGGGCTGCTTCTGGGAATCAAAACCCAAACCCCGGCCGAGACGATCATCGCCCGCGCCAGCGCCGGCATCCCGGACTTGAGCCCGCAGAACTATCCCGAACTGCTAGCCCAATACAACGCCCTCTACAACCGAGTGCAATCCGGCGAGAACGCCGAATACCAACGCATCTACGTCCTGTCGCTGGGCTTCCCCAGCCGCCGCTCCTGGCTGGAATCGATGCTGTCCAAAGTGGCGGTGGTCGACCCGCACCGTTCCACCGACCTACGCCACATCGAAGAACTCGAAGAGACCTACTTCCGCGGTCTGCCACGCGAATTCCACCCCGCCCGCATCCACCCCGGCCATCTGGACTGGGTGTTCGACCGGGCGCGCCAGCGCGGGATCACCGTGCCCAACTTCCCCGAAGCGACCAGTGCTCGCGCCGCCGCACCCAACCCGCACCGCTTCGCAGAAGTCATGATCAACAAGAACGCCGACACCGACGCGCTCTATGAACGGTTCGTCGCCGACGTCGCCGACGACAACCCCGCCATCATCGCCCGCGCGCGCCGCCGCCCACCGACCGCCGCGCTCATCGCCACGTTCCTGGCTGTGATCGCAACCGCCGCCGCCGGGGTGACCCTGACCGATCCGCGCCCGGCCATGGCCGCCGCCCTCGCCGCCTGCATCGGTGTGCTGGCCTCCGCCCGCGGCTTTGCCCGCTCGGCGGCGGCCGTCGACGCCCGCGCCGCGCTGCGCGCGAACTTTCGATCCACTCGCTGGTCGCGGGCGATCAGTGTGCACAACCTGTCCAGCCGCAGCGACGCCTTCCCTGACGGGTACACCAGCTACCAAACCCAGGTGGCCATCGCCGGCTATCCCACCGTCGACAGTTTCGAGATCAACACATTCACTTACCTGGTAGACCAGGAAATCGGCTTGGACGCCGACTTTGCGCTGCGCTTCGACTTCGACCAGGAAGTGATCAGCAAGCGCGGCATGCGCCGGTTCCGCAACGAACTGCTCGCCGAGGCCAACTCCAATATCCAAGACGAGCTCGACGCCGAGGATTACGCCGACATCGGTGACGAGTCCCGCCAACTGCGCCGCGCCGTCAAAGCCGCACCCGCCCCCCGGGGGATGCGAGTAGCCGCCATCTTCTCCTTCGCTCACCAGAACCGGCAGGTTCTCAACGAAGGCGTCGACGAGATCATGGAGCACTTTATCCAGCACGATTTCACCCCCATTCTTCCCGTCGGCGCACAATTCGACCTCTGGCAGGCGATGATGCCCGGCTCGCCGTGCCCGCCGGTGGTCGAAGACCTCAAAGCGGTCACCACCACCCGGCTGTTCGGTGCATTCCTGCCGGTACGCCGCACCGTCCTGGGCGATCCGATCGGAGTGCCCGTGGCGGTCAACACCGAAAACGCGCTCGGCCAGATCGTGCACCTCGATGTCCTCAACGCCACCGACAAAGGCAACGCCTCAATGGCCTACTGCGCCTCATCTGGCGCGGGCAAGTCAGAGTTCATCAAGATGCTGGTCGGGTACATGCACGACCTGCACCGCCCGACGCATCTGATCGATCAGGACCCCGACGGAGAGTACGAGGTGTTCGCCGAGGCGATCAGCCGCCCGCAGGTCGTCCACGTCGCCGAGCCGCACCTGTCCACCGGCGGCGGGGTGTCGCTGGACCCACTGAAGTGCTTCCCGCCGGCCGACGCGGCCCGCATCTTCCTGGATCTGTGGATGCCGCTGCTCGGCATCGACGTGCGCTCCGAAGAAGCCGCGCTGCTGGCCTCGCTTCTCGACCCCGAGTACCGCAAGACCTCCAGGGTGAATACCACTCGAGACCTGTTGCAGCAGCTGGAGTCCACACCCGGCGCGGCCGCGCGGTCGCTGATGTCGGGGTTCAGTTTCTGGTCCCGCCAGCCCTACACCCACGCCTTCATCGACCCGATCGTGGCCGGCCGGATTGTGGACTATCCCGCGTTCGACGCCACCAGCCAGCTGGTGGTGTTCCGCACCCACAAGTTGTCGGTGAACCGGGCGGGGGAGGACGCCAAGACCTCACAGCTGTTCGCGGCGATGGCCTACACGGCGATCGCCTACCTGACCGCCCAACGGTTCGCCGCAGTCCCCGGTGTATGCATGTTCGCCGCCGACGAACTGAAATTCCTCAAGGACTCCCCGGTGCTGGGCATCCTCGTCGAGCAACCCGACCGCCAGGCCCGCAAAGCCGGGAACTTCGTCGTCGTGGCCTCCCAGCTGGCCGCCGACTTCGACCAGCACACGGCCTTGATCCACCGCAGGGTCATCGGCCGGCAGGAAAAACGCGACAACGCCGCCGCCGCCGCGATATGGGAAGACCTGCCACCGACTCAGGGGATGGTCAACCGCATCATGGAAGCCTCTCCACTGGACCCCGACACCCGCCAACCGCTGCCTCACCGGGCAGGGGAGGGCTGGTACAACGACGGTGTCGCCGTCGGCGAACTGCGCTGGCTGGGGCATCTGCTGCCGCAGCGCCGCCGCTTCAGTGACACCACGTCCTCACGCCGGATCCGCGCCGGCGACCTGCCCGCCCTGCGCGCCGCCGAACCCGCGCCAGCGGCCGAAGAAGGATCCCCGGCGGTGCACGCGTGAGCGGCGCGCCGCCACCCCTGGCCCCCGCCGACGCCGCCACCTCCGCGGCGGCCGGCAATCCGCTGCTGGACTGGTTGAACCTCGTCGACACCGACGGCGGTCTGATCAGCCACTACCGCCTAATCCTGGAACCTGGCTTCTACAACATCCTGCACCGCGTCGTCTACAGCGGCCTAGTGGAATTCTGCTACACCGTGTTCTTGGTGCTGGCAGCGTGGGGAGCCGCCGGCCTGGAACTCATCTTGACCCCCGACCGATGGCTGAGCCCGCTGACTGACTTCTACAACACCGTCACCTCACGCCTCTACCAGACCATCCCGCCGCTGGCGATCGTGGCCCTCAGCTTCGGAGCCTTGGTGTTCAGCGTGTTCATGAGGCCTAACCTCACCCCGCCCGGCCCCCCGGGCCGCCCACCATCTCAGCCACCGCGGGGCTGGCTGGAGCAATGGGCACCGTCCAACACACAGATCAGCACAGCCCAGTGGAACCGGCTGGGCTCAGGCATGGTGCTGATGGCCCTCGTGGTCATCCTCATCGCCAACCCGTTCAAACTGATTCAGAACGTCGTCAACGCGGTTGTGGCCGTGGCCTCCGAACTGACCTTCACCGCCACCGACGGCGGAGCGGCAACCTACGCTGCCCGCGGGGTCACCGACATCCTTCGCACCGTCACCTTCATGATCAACTACCGCGACCTGCTGGCCCCCGAATGCGCCCAACAGTGGTCACAGACCATCAACGCCGGCGGCGCCAATCCGTCGTGCCTGACCCACCAGCAGTACGCCGCCGCCGACCCAGACATGTGGACGGTGGTGATGGCGCTGCTAGCCATCCCCATCGCCTGGGGGATCGCGAAGTTCCTGTGGGTGGTCGCCAAGGCCCTGTTCAACCACCTCGGCCTGACGGTCGTCTACCTCATCGGCGCGACCTGGGTCGCCGCCGCCACGATCGCCCGCCGCCGGCCCTACGACCCGCTGGTCACCCTGGCCGCCAAGTTCGGTGAACACTTCCTCATCACCGTGGGAGTCCTATTCACCACCGCCGCCGGCCCCGCGCTCTTCGTACGCATCTTCACCGATGTCGGGTCATTCCTGCCCATGGTGCTGCAAGTTCCCCTGGTCTCGCTGGCGTTCTATGTCAGTGCGAAACTGATCGAGAAGATCCTGAGCAACCGCGGCCAACTCGTCGACCTGTTCAGTGACCGCATCAAGAAATCTGAAACCTGGACCAACCTCTACAACCTCAAAGCCGACCAGAAGACCGTCACCGGGCAGCTGATGCCGATGCCGAGCTACGACCAGCTCGCCGCCCCCTTCACCTGGGCCACCGGTCAGTACCAGCAAGCGCAGCAATGGACGCAGCAGCGCTGGGCCCAAGTCCGCGCCGACCTCGCCGGCGCTCCGACCGCCGCGCCCCCGCCCGACGCCACCCAGGAAGGCCAGTCCATGACCGTCCACGTCCAGCCCGACACCCCGGAAAGCCTTGGCGCCCAACGCCGAATCAGTCTCGGCCAGGCCACTGCCCCGACCCCTGCCGCCCCGCTCCTTGACCCCGACCGCCCCGAGGACCCTTGGCCTGAAGCCCCGCTCGCCGGGGCCTCCACACCCACCCCACCACCGCCGCTGCACGACTCGTCGTCCCCGCCGGACCACGACCCCGCAGCACACCCCGTCCCCGCCGCGGCGCCCATTGCACTGGTCGCCGCCGACGGCACCATCCACGCCGTTGAGCCCGCCGGTCCTGACACCCCCCCGGGCGCCCCGGGATACGCGTGGGAACGCGGCGGAATACCACACTTCGCCCCTTCCGCCGTGCCACTGTCCCTGCCCGCCGCGCCGCGTCTGGACCCCCCCGCCCAACGCGCCGGCATCGCCACCGACCAGCACGCCACCCCGCCGCCCGCCCCACCCTCGACGACCCCGCCCGCTGATCTCACCGGTCCCACCGACTCTCCCGCCGAACACCGCCCGGCCACCGACTACGACCCGGTACTGCGCCGCGACGCGGACCTGCGCCGCATCGCCGATGCCCTGCGCACCGAAACCGGCCGGCTCCCCGGAATCCCCAGACCCGACACCCGCCCCGACGACAACCACCTTCTCGCCGCCGCGGCACGCAACTACCACCCCGCGACCGACCCCGCCGGTCACCCCGTTGCACCCATCGCACTGGCCGGCCAGCACGCCCCGCCGCCCCGCCAGCCCCGCCGGGATCTACGCTCCGTGCTGGCCTCGGCGCAATGGCTGCACAACGTCCAGCGTGCCAAGAACCTGCTGGCAGCCCGGGGGGTCACGGCCCAGCCCCGATTGTCAGAGGCCGCGCTGAGCGCGCAGCGAATTCTGTTCACCCGCGACAGCCAAGGCCGCGTAGTCGTACGCCGGAAAAATGACCGTGGATTCGGAGACTCACTGTGACAATCCCCGACGCAGCAAATGTAAACTTCGCCGTATATAACCCGGATCGGGAAGCTGAGGACATGAAATACAACACCAACGAACTCGCCGGTGACGCACTGCAGGAGGCCGCCGACAAGTTCAAGGCCGCCCGCCCCGCCGACAGCACCCCGCCGCCGCAGCCCGGCCCCGCCACCGACGACGCAGCCGACCCCCTCGTTGTCGAGGCCGACCCCGACTACACCTCCGACGAAGATCACCACAACGGACTCCCTGCAGCCGTTCTAGCCGACGCTCCTGCGCCCACCGGCCTCTCGGAGGCGCTGGCGGTGCAATCAACCCTCGACGGGTCGGTGCCGAGCCCGGCCGATTCTGCGGCCACAATCATCGTCCCGCCGACCCCGCCCGCTGCCCCGCCTGCCCCGCCCACTCTCCTCGACGGCTATCGCGACATCCAGCCGTCCCCGCCGACCCCCACTCCGCCGCCGACGGCTCAGCCAATCGTCCCCACCCCGCCGGCGCCACTCACCCAACCCCCGGCCCCGCCGGCGCCCCCGGCTGTCTCGACCCCCGCCCTGCCACCCACCCCGGCAGGCCCATACCGGGCGCACCCCCCCGCGCCGGCCGCCACCGGCCCTGCCTTCACCCCGCCCGCGCCAACCCCGGCGAACTGGGTGCAGCCCACCGACCCTCAGCCCCCGGCCCCCGGCGCCCCACAGCCCTGGGTGCAGCAACCCGAGGCCACTCCGCCCCCGCCGCCCACCGCCCCGCCGGCGTGGGTGCAGCAGCCCCCGCCCGAACCAGCCCCACCGCAGCCCGGGTGGGTGCAGTCCCCAGAACCGGACCCCACCGCCCCACCCCGCAGTTGGGCCTCCCAACCCCCGGAGTGGTCGGCGCACCCCGACTGGGCGGCCTCCCCGCCGCCGGCCACCCCGCCGCCCCCGCCGCGCTGGGGGCAACAGGCCGCCCCCCAGCCGCACTACCCGCACGATCAGCACGCCGCGCCGGACCGCCCGGTGACACCGCCGCCGACAACCCGCCGAGCGCCCATGCAGCCCCCGCCGCCTCCGCTGCTCGGTTCGGCCAAGAACGACCACGCCTTCGCCTTGCAAGACGAACGCCGTGAAGGCCCACGGCAGGGGTTGCGCGCGGCGCTGCACCGCTTGCACCTGCCGGTCGGCAAGAGCGCCGCCGAACTGGCCTACGACCGCGACATCGCCCTCATCAACAAGGCGGTCCGCTACTCCAAGACCATCGGGTTCGCCACATTCAAAGGCGGCGTGGGTAAGACCACGTGCTGCCTGTGCCTGGCATCGACAATCGCCGAACACCGCACCAAAGGGGAAGTGGTGGCGATCGACACCGACGATCGAGGCTCCCTAGCCCGCCGTGTGCGCGGCGACCAGCACAGCGACATCTTTCAATTCGTCGCCGACCCTGATCTGCAAACACCCAACGAGGTCAAGAGCCACATGATGTCCAACGCGCATCGGCTCTCGGTCCTGGGTTCAAGCTCGTCCGGGCTTGCCAACGCGCTGCAGCCTCTCGAATACATTCGGGCACTGGAGATCCTGCAGAACAACCACCTGTTCGTGTGTGTGGACATGGACACCTCCGCGGCCAGCCCGGCCTACGAGACGATCATGCACAGCCTCGACGCGCTGGTGCTGGTCATCTCCACATCGCTGGACAGCGCCGAGGCGGGCCGGGACCTGCGGGAATGGATCCGGGCCCGCGACTTGCAGCACGTGGCGGCCAACACGCTGGTGCTGATCAACCATCAGAGCCCCGCAAAGCCGTTCCTCGACCTCGACGGCACAGCGTCCTACTTCCGCAACACCGAGTCCTGCGAAGTCCTCGAAATCCCTTGGGATGAGCACCTTTCCGAAGCCGGACCGGTCTCCTTGGACCTACTCAACAAGGGCACTCGCCGCCAGTTCGTGAAAGCCGCGGCGACGATCCTCGAAATGCTGCCATCCACCTGAAAACCATTACCGCACAACACCGCACGCAAGAGAAGGGGGCACCCACTACCATGACTGCATCCGTCGTCACCGACCGCACCGCGATCGCCGATGTCATCGCCACCGGACTGAACGAACTCGACACCCTGCGCTCCCTGCAGGCCGAGGCCGATAAGCGGGTCACCGACGCCCAAGTCGTCGCCGCCAACGCCGCCGACGCCTACGCCTCCAAGATCGAGGAAGTGCTCGCCACCGGCTGGGCTACAGCCGAAGGCCTTGCCGCGCAAGGCCATCAGATCCCCAAGGGCCGCCGGGCGAAAGCCCGCACCGCGCCTGCCGAGCCCTCCGCGGCCGACAAGTAGACAACCCGATTCGCAGCCCGCCCAGCCCGTATGAGTGAAATGAGTCCCCGGTGCCTGTAACAGACCTTGAAGCCCGCGTGCAGATCACCGTGCCCGGTCACGTTATCGACGTGCCCATGTCCAACAACATGCTCATCGGAGACTGCCTGGCCGAACTGATCCCGTTCCTGCGCAACGAATTAGATCGCCGAGGCAAAGACACTGAATGGCTCGACGACACCACCGCACACTGGGTGCTGCGCCGCCCGTTCCGCGCCGCCCACCTCGATGAAGAGAAAACTCTCCAACAAGAAGGAATCCTCGACGGATCCCGACTCCTGCTGGTCAAGAAAACGCCGGGGGAGAAGTACCCGCCCCTGATCGACGACGTCGCCGAAGCCATCAGCTACTGGCTCAAATTGTTCTACCGATCCTGGGACAGCCAAATCGCTCAACGCGTCGCGCTGGCCGTCCTGCCCGTGGTGGTCGCCGCGCTGGGCCTGCTGGCCAACTACTGGGCACACGCGACCTCGCCCGCCATCACCGCCCGCGCCGCGGTATGCGGCGCGTTGGCCGCCCCCGCCGTTGCCGTCGGGGCCCTGGCCGTCGTCATCGTCCGCAGCCGCAAAGACGCCTACCAGCGACTGGTCGTCCCGCTGCTGATCATCACCTATCTCCTGGTCGGTGCGGCAGCTCTGGCGATCACCCCGCGACCGCTGGGCGTCCCGCAACTTGTCGTGGCCGGCGCCGCCCTGTTCACCTTGGCTGTCGCCCTCGTGACCCTGACCCGATCTGCCCCGCGATTGAACTACGGGGTCGCCACCGGCGCCCTAGTCATCACCGCGGTCGCCGCCTTGAACATGGCCTACCACTCCACGACCGCAGTGATGTGCTGCCAGCTGATCGCCGTGTCCTTCGCGGTGGTGCTGCTGGCCAACACCGTCGCCCGAGCCCTGGCCCGCATCTCGCTGCCGTATGTGCCGACACGGGGAGAAGATTTCGACCCCGGCGTCCCGCGAGCAGGTGACCTCGACGTCGGCGGCTTGCCGATCGACGGGCAGGCAAACGAGTCGGTGTTCAACCAGGAAGAGCAGATCCGCACTGCCTACGACTGCACCGTCGGCATCCTGGCCGGCGCCCTGATCCCTGCGGTCGTCGCCGCCTGGTTCATGGGCCACACCCTCGACAACCACCAGTGGCTGTTGACCGTGTTCGCCGTGATCTTCGCCGTGAACATGGTGTTTCGTGGCCGCAGCTACGAAGATGCCCTCACCCAGGGGGTGCTGCTGGTGTCGGCAGCCGCATTCCTGGTGTCCTACGCGGCCGGCTTGATCATCTCCCCACTGATCGCCGACAACCTCACCCGCTCCATCCTTGTGCTGACCGTTCTGCTGGCCTCATCCGTCGTCGCGACCGTCTACGCTGTCCAGGAACGCCGCATCCTGAGCCCCGTGGTGAACAAGGCCCTGCAAACCGTCGAAGCGCTCACCTACACCAGCGTGTTCCCGCTCGTCGCGTTCGCCATGGATGCCTTCTCCAAAGCCCGTAACCGATGACCGCCCGCCGTTTCGCCGCCGCCGCAGCAGCAGCCCTGACGGTTGCCCTGACCGCCCCGCCCGCCGCCGCGATCCCGCCGCCGGTGATCGACCCGGCGGTCGACATCGCCCCTCCCGACACCGACCCGGCTCCCGCCTGGCCGATGAAACCCATCTCGGTGTGCGCGACGTCAGCGGTTCTGGCTGATTCCCAATTCGAATCCATCCCCGCCTCGGCGGCATTCGGAGTCAACGAGCTGCACAACTTCGCCCGCGGCGACGGCCAAATCGTCGCCGTCATCGACTCCGGTGTCCAACCCGTAAGCCGACTTCCCCGCCTCCGCGGCGGCGGAGACTACATCCTCTCCGGCGACGGACTGTCCGACTGCGACCACCACGGCACCCTGGTGGCCGGCATCATCGCCGCCGCCCCCGCCCCCGGCGACGCCTTCATCGGAGTCGCCCCCGGCGCCGAAATCGTGTCCATCCGCCAGACCAGCGCCGCCTTCGGCGAAGACCGCCCACCGCAGGGCCGCACCGAAGCCGACCGCTCCGCAGCCAACCTCATGACCCTTGCCAAATCGATCGTCCACGCCGCCAACCTCGGCGCCACCGTCATCAACATCTCCGTCACCGCCTGCGTCGACGCCGGCAGCCCCGTAGACCTGCGGTCGATCGCCGGCGCCCTGCACTACGCGGCAGTTGAAAAAAACGCGGTCATCATCGCCGCCGCCGGCAACACCGGCGGACAAACCTGCCAACCCAACCCCGGCTACAGCCCCGCCAACCCCGCCGACCCCCGAAACTGGGACGCCGTGGTGTCAGTTTCCCTGCCCTCATACTTCTCCGACCTAGTCCTCTCCGTCGCCGGCAGCGACCTCACCGGCGCCCCCTACGTCAACACCATGTCAGGCCCCTGGGTGTCGGTGGCAGCCCCCGGAATGAACATCGTGTCCCTAGACCCCACCGAACCCAAACCCAAAGCCCTCACCAACGCCGCCCTGGTCAAAGGCGTCCCCACCCCACTAAATGGCACCAGCTTCTCCGCCGCCTATGTCGCCGGCCTGGCCGCACTAATCCGCGAAAAACACCCCACCCTGACCGCACGCCAAGTCGCCAACCGAATCATCGCCACCGCCCACACCCCCGCCGGCGGCCTCAACAACACCCTCGGCGCCGGCATCGTCGACGCCGCGGCAGCCCTGACCGCCGACCTCCCACCCGGAGAAACTCTCGCCCCAGGAATCCCCAGCGCCAAAGTCCCCGCCCCACAAGCCCCACCACCGCCGGACCACACCGCACGCAACGCCGCCCTCATCGCACTCGGATCGGCGCTAGCAGTGCTGTTCACCATCGGACTGATCGTCTTCGCGGGCAGGAAAGGCGCTGACACATGAACCGCCACCTAGGAATCGACCTCAACCTCCCCGCACTACTAGTCACCGCCACACTCGCACTACTCACCGGCCTCGCGCTGTCCGCAGCGGGAATAACCCACCCCGCGCTCTGGATCGCCGTGAACCTACTCATCGCCGCGCTCGGGCTGATGACCTACAGATCCCGCACCGCAGCCGGATGGCTACACCGCAGACTGACCTACCGCCGTCGAGACCACAAGCCCACGACAGTGCTTTCCACCGCCGGCGTGGGCATCCGATGGGACGGCCAGCGGGCCCTGGCCTACATCGAAATCCTGCCCGCCCCATACGAATCCACCATCATCGGCGCCGACCACGAAACCACGGCCCAAACCATCCCGGTCGACGTCATCCGAGACGAACTCGTCCAATTCGACATCCACTGTGACGCAGTCACGCTCATCACCACCGGCCACAAATTCCATCGGCCCACCGACCTCGCCGTCATCTACCACGCCGCCCTCGGCCCGACCCCCGTCCTACTCCACGGTAGAACCTTCATCGAAATCGCCGTCGCGCTGTCTGGATCGCTAGACAGCGTGTACGCCCGATCCGGCAACGACGGCATCCCCACCGGCATCGTCCGCACCGTTTCGGTTGCCGCAGAACGCATCCGGCGCCGGCTCATCGGCGAAGGAATCCACGCCCAACTACTCAGCCCCTCAGAAGCCACCGAAATCGCCAACACCCTGACCCGCCAGTTCACCGACGCTATCGACAACGAACACTGGGACTCAGCCGGCCCGGCCGCCATGCGCACCGTCGGATTCTCCGTCGCCAAACACGCCTGGACCGCAGACAACTACCGGCAATGGTGCCGCCTCAACGCCCACCGACAATTACACGCCGTCCGCCTGGAACGCCACCGCGGAAACGACTACGCCCAAATGTATCTCGCGTTTCAAACCAACGACCCAGCCGCAATCTCCACCGTCGCCGCACTCGGCCTACGCCGCGAATACGGCCAACAAACAGACATCCTCAGCACCGCCCTACCCGGCCTACGCACCACCTTGCCCACCGCGGTCCCGGCACAGTCACTCGACGACACAACAACATTCCCCATCCCCCTCATCGCCGGAGGAGCCGGAACCTTCCTCGGCCACACCAAATCCCGGGCACAGGTATTCGTCAACTTCAGCCACGGGAGCACCCCCTTCTACATCATCAGCCCCGCCGCGCTGTGCCAACAACTATTGCTCCGCCTGGCCACCAGCGGACAAACCATCGACATCAACATCGACGGACCCGAATGGAAAACCTTCGCCGACCGCATCGGCGCAACCCACAACACCAACCCGGCCGCCGACGTCATCGTCACTGCCGACACACCACCCCGCCAACAAGCATTCCCCACCCAGGCCCGACTTGTATGGACCACGACCGCCCCCACCGACCGGCCTGATTACGCCATCGTCGCCGGACCACAAGAATGCTCGCTCTACACCCCAACCAGCGTCACCCACTACCTCTGGTCGACATCCTCCGCCGAAGAGGCCTACTTCACCACCCCCGCGCCCGGCCAACGAGCCGTCCGCACCCCCGCCGTCCCACCGCCACCCCCGCTAACCCCACCACCGCCGCCACTGATCCCCACCCGGCGCCGCCCCGAAACCGCAACCCCAGTCGCACCCCGCGCCACCGTCGGCCCACTCATCGCCCAGGCCAATACGGAGTTCCGCGATGAGCGGTGAAGCGAAGACCCTGGCACGCGAGGAGTACACAAGTCTGAGCAGTCAGGGCTTGGGCCACGCCGGCATCGCGGCGTCGCTGGAGGTGGAGACTCAGGCGACGTGGCCGGATACGCACTGGCATATACACGCCGGTCCACACGGTGCCACGGTGCTCAGTCCGCGCAACGCCGCGCCCCGCGGTTGGGCGTCATGAGCGATCAACTCGACGATCTCGCCGGCTGCTTCCGCGACGGTTACGACTCCGACGACATCCAGCGGGTGTTCGCGCGCGTCCACGAGCAGACCGGAGTGTGGCTGCTCTGCGTGTGGGAATACTTCGACGACATCGGCTACGGCGGGGACTCGGAGTTCTTCCTAATCTCCGGGTCAGGCTCCGTCCACGAGCTGGATGGGCAACTGTGGCCGTGGCTGTGGGGAGGGAGTGACGAAGCCCCAGGCGGTCCCGGCTCCCCGGAGTCGTGGGTCGGCGCGCCCGCACCGGGGACCATCGCCGAATTGTCCGGCGATGGACTGGGAAACGCAGCTGTCGAGAACCGCACCTGAGATCCGCGCGATGAGGCTGTCAGCTGTTGCGGTGTGAGTGGTCGGTGGTGTGCTGTAGGAACAGGTGCATGAATCTGGCGGTGTGGGCTGAGCGCAACGGTGTTGCGCGGGTCACCGCGTATCGCTGGTTTCGGGCGGGGTTGTTGCCGGTCCCGGCGCAACGGGTGGGTCGGTTGATCCTGGTTGACGGGTCGGTGGCGGAGGCTGGCCGGCCCGGGCAGACGGTGGTGTACGCGAGGGGGTCGTCGGCGGTTCAGAAGTCTGATCTGGATCGGCAAGTCGCCAGGGTGACTGTGTGGGCCACCGGTCAGCAGATTCGGGTGGACAAGGTGGTCATCGAGGTCGGGTCGGCGCTGAACGGGCATCGCCGCAAGTTCCTTGTGCGCTGCTGCGCGATCCGGCGGTCACACGGATCGTGGTCGAGCATCGGGATCGGTTCTGCCGGTTCGGTTCTGAGTACGTGGAGGCGGCTCTTGCCGCCCAGGGCCGGGAGCTGCTGGTGGTCGATTCCGTTGAGGTCGACGACGATCTGGTGCGCGATATGACGGAGATCCTGACGTCGATGTGCGCCAGGCTCTACGGCAAACGCGCCGCGGCTAACCGCGCGAAGCGGGCCATCACCGCTGCCGCCGCCAGCGACGGCGAGGCGGCGTAGCCGGTGGCGAAGTTCGAGGTCCCCGAGGGCTGGACGGTCCAGGCCTTCACATTCACCCTGGACCCGACGCCCGACCAGGCCCGGGCGGCGGCGCGGCATTTCGGCGCCCGCCGCAAGGCGTTCAACTGGACCGTCGCGACGCTGAAAGCCGACATCGCCGCCTGGCATGCCACCGGGGTCGAGACGGAGAAGCCGTCTCTGCCGGTGTTGCGGAAACGCTGGAACCAGGCCAAGGACGCCGTGTGCGTGAACGCCGAGACCGGCCAGCCGTGGTGGCAGGAGTGCTCGAAAGAGGCGTATGCCGATGGGGTGGCCGGGGCGGTGGATGCCTATTGGAACTGGCAGCAGTCCCGGGCCGGCGCGCGGGCGGGTAGGCGGGTGGGTTTCCCGCGGTTCAAACGCAAGGGCCGCGACGCCGATCGGGTGTCGTTTACGACCGGGGCGATGCGCGTGGAGCCGGATCGCCGGCACGTCACATTGCCGGTGATAGGCACGGTCCGCACCCACGAGAACACCCGCCGGATTGAACGCTTGATCGCCAAGGGGCGGGGGCGGGTGCTGGCGATGACGTTGCGGCGCAACGGCACCCGGCTGGATGTGTCGGTTCGGGTTTTGGTGCAGCGCCCACAGCAGCGCCGCGTCGGCTGTCCTGATTCGCGGGTGGGTGTCGATGTCGGGGTGCGCCGGCTGGCCACCGTCGCTGACGCGCAGGGCACTGTCCTGGAGCGGGTGGCCAATCCGCGCCCGCTGGATACTGCGTTGCGCGAGTTGCGGCACGTCAGCCGCGCCCGGTCCCGCTGCGTGAAGGGCTCACGCCGCTACCGTGAGCGCACCACCGAGATGTCCCGGCTGCATCGCCGGGTCAACGATGTCCGCACCCATCACCTGCACGTCCTGACAACACGATTGGCTAAAACCCACGGCCGCATCGTTGTTGAAGGATTGGACGCTGCAGGGATGCTGCGGCAAAAGGGGCTGCCCGGTGCCCGCGCGAGGCGGCGCGGACTGTCCGATGCCGCTCTGGGCACCCCGCGCCGGCACCTGTCCTACAAGACAGGCTGGTACGGCTCACAACTGGTGGTCGCCGACCGCTGGTTCCCGTCGTCGAAAACCTGCCACGCCTGTCGGCATGTGCAGGACATCGGCTGGGCCGAGAAATGGCAGTGCGGCAACTGCCACGTCACGCATCAGCGTGACGACAACGCCGCGATCAACCTCGCACGCTACGAGGAACCCAAAAGCGTCGTCGGCCCAGTCAGGGCCGCCGTCAAGCGTGGAGCCGACCGTAAGACCCGGCCTGGCCGGGCAGGTGGCCGTGAAGCGCGGAAGGGACGCAGCCCCCGGGCTGCCGAACAACCCCGAGACGGGGTGCAAGTCGCGTGACCACTAAAGATCACTCACTTGCAACGGACACTCATGATCGCTGTGCTGGCAGTTGTCGTCCCGGCCGCATTCCTATGGGCCTTCTGGCCGGGCAGCTGGTGACGCATCCACCGAAGGTACGCCAACATTCACCGTCTCTGGCGGCCTAGGCCTTCGCAGGTGGCGCTAAGTGCAGCGATCGTGTCTTCACGCTGCTGCGGGGTGTACGAGACACTGCCCTGCCGCAACAACTGGTAGCTAGCGGCCTGCGCCAACAGCAGGACAGAAGAATAGTCCGCTCTAGGGTCCATGCTTGAGACGACGTCGACCGGACTAGCACCGGGACTCAGTTCCCCAGCCATGCTTGAGAAGACCGTTGCGAACGAGGCAAAGTCTCCCGGCGCCCCCTCTCCGGGGTTGTGCGTCAACCGGAACAGCACCCATCCCTGGGCTGTATCCACCGGCACGCCAACAGGAATCGCGTCGATCACCGCACGAGCTGCGGCGCTAGGGCGGCCCTGCTCATCGATGATGACCGGAACACCCGCCGCACCCCCTGTCGGGCCGCCCGCTGCTGCAGCAGGGGAGGGGAAGCAGATCTGCGGCGCGGAGCGCTCACTGGAATCGGTGCGTCCCCCGAAAAGCCATCCGGTCACAGTGTCGGCCACCATCACAGGTAGCTCCGCCGCCGCCGCCACCGTCAGCATGAAACCCACCAGCACCACGGCTGCCGCCGCAGCGATGAGACGGAGCCGCCGTGTCGATGCGCGCCGTAGCCAAAGGCCCACAAGGCCTTTCTTGGTGCCGCGCAGTCCAGTCAACACGGCCCATCGGGCAGCGCTCAGAAGCCTCGAGGACATGCGTCAAAGGTAAACTTCACCGTACCGACGCTGGCCTCTTGGCCGATCGTGTTGGGTGCGAAAGTTGTCGTCCGCCCCTTTGCGGTTCGCCGGGGCGCGGCGGATCACGATCCGCGGGAAAAGGGGGGATTAGTGGCCGAGAGGTTTGATCAGAGGCACTTGATCGCGTTGAACACGATGGGCTTAATCAATGAACTTCCTGTCGAGTTGGGCCCGATGCCGGTCAGCGAGTTCGGGCCGGAGATCGCCGAGGACTTGCATCGTTGGGGTGTCGTCGATCCGGCCACAGGAGGGCTGTCTGCAATAGCAGAGGAGCAGCTCGCCGGGGTGGTCGACTACGAATGGGCGTTGTCGGGAATCGTGTTGCTCTACAGCGAGCGCCGCAGCGTCGAAGTTGAACTGCCGCAAGAGTTTCTGCAAGCAGGCCTGCAATACTCTCTGCGGGACGTCCCTCGCGTCACGTTCCTCATCGGATACCGCGATGACACTCTCACAACGCTCACCCTGGCTCGCGGCCACCTTGCTGTTGCCATCGACGAGGTTCACCACACCGCCGCAACCCACCCCGAATATCACGCCGCCGCCGCGGTGGTCGCCGCGCTGCTCGATCCTGCGGGGAACTGGGAGCCCTATCCCATGGATGAAATCGCGGTTCCCGCGCCAGCTGCCCGCGCCGCCGCACGTCTCCGCACTGACGATCTCGACGATGTCCTGGACACCACTTCCGACGTCCTCAACGACGTGAACATGGCCGCCCCGACGACGAGAACCCTGCACGAACTCCTGCAGGCCGACAACGTCGCTACCGCACAGATCGTCCTCACTCGCCGCACGGCGGTCGGCAAACGCCGCCGCAAGGACAGCGCCCTGGGTGTCATGTTCTTCGACTCGCCGGCTAAGAGCGGCACTGTGGTGAGTTACCCGACTCGTGCTATCGACGGCAAACCATGGATCACCTACGAACCTGCCACCCCCGCCGCCCTGGCTAGAGGGATCACTGAACTGCACGCTGCCTTGGACACGGCGACCGCCTCCGACCTGCACAGACTCTGACGCCCAGCATGCTTGCAGCTATCCGACACGCCCAGGAAGAGGTGCGGCGACGTGAAGCCAGCTATCCTTTGAGGGCAAGCTCGCAAGAGCCAGACGTTCCACGGAAAATAACTGAGGGGGCAACACAATGTTGACCGGAATGGTGAGCATGCCGGCGGCCGCCGGCTCCGCTGCAGTGCTGTCGGGAATCCAAGCGCAACTGGCTGCCATGACCGCCGCCAACGCTGCTAGTTCCGCCGCGATCATCCCGCCCGGCCTCGACGGCGCCTCTGCCCGCGCGGTGGCCCAGCAGGCGGCCAGCGCGGCGACCTTCCAAACGAACTTCCTGCTCGGCATCGAGCAACTCATGGAGCTGTCCTCGACGGTCGGCTTAGCCTCCGCGGCCTACGAGATCCACGACGCTGCGGGCGCCAGCCAGATCGCCGCCCTGGTCTAGTCACCTCCCTTCGACAGCGGAAATTGCGGCGACGTGGCGCCAACTGAACCGTGGGCTACCTACCTGCCTGAATTTAACGCGATCCGCCAGGAACTCGGCCCGGGGGCGGCGACCTGGCTGGCTTCCGGAGCCATGTGGAACACCCTCGCGGCCCTGGTCGCTGAAGCCATGGGAGTGCTCGGCGCTGAACTGGCCACTGTCGGCCTCAACTGGCAAGGGCTGGCCCCGGCCAAGCTCACCGCCGCGGTGCCGCCCTACATGAGCTGGCTGGGCTCCATGGAAGCCATCGCCGCCGCCAACGCCCTGACCTGCTATGGCGTCGCCGAGGCGAGCGCCATCACCCGCGGAGCCATGATCCCGACCGCGCTCATCGCCCAGAACCGCATCGAGGAACTCACCGCCGAAGCCACCAACTTCCTCGGCATCAACACCGGACTGATCGCCCTGCTCAACGGCCAATACGCCGGATACTGGGCTGAGAACGCCGCGACCATGCTCACCTATGACGAAGCAGTCCAGCTCGCCACCCTCCCCAAACTCTCAACCCCGCCACCGCCGCTGGCCAACGCCATGAACGCGGCCGCGGAATTCGGCCAAGCCACCGCAATGACGACCGCTCAGCAAGCCGGCCAAGCCACCACCCAGGCCACCCAAGCGTTGCAGCAGCCCGCCGCCGCCACCACTGAGGCCGGCCCTGCTGCCGCACAGAGCGGCGGGGAAATGATGTCCACCCTCCTGGGTTCCGGCAGCCAACTACTCAGCGCGCCAACCCAAGGATTGAGTCAACTCACCGGATCGGGCGGATCGCTGACCCAGCCGCTCCAGTCCATGCTGGGCCCCTTCCAGTCGCTGCTCACCAGCTTCGGCGGGTCCGTAGAAGACCCGGGCGCTTTCCTGTCCGGCCCAGCGTCCTCAGCCTTCCCGGCCTCGCTCGCCGGCGATTTTGGCGGCGAGCTCACCGGCGGCGGCGGGGCCGGAGCCGCCGGTGGGGCCATGCCAATGGGGGCGTTAGCGGGCCTGGCCGGCGGAGGCGGCGGTGGCCTCGGAGCCGGGGGCGGCGGCGCGCTCGCTGGC
>CAYPTG010000002.1:0-32155 GCA_964413455.1 uncultured Mycobacterium sp.
CGTCCAGCTCGACGTCCGCCAAGTCCACGGCCGCCTCGACTTCCGGGGCGGCGACATCCAAGCCGAGCACGGCCAGCACGGCATCGTCGGCCCCGGCGACCGGGGCAGCCGCGCCGGCAACACCCAAGACATCGGCGGCGCCTGCACCTGCACCTGCACCTGCACCTGCACCGAGCTCAGCGGCGCCACTTCCCCCGCCAATGGCGGCCGAGGTGGGCGGCTAGCTCATACCCACAGGACTCGGCGCTCAGCGCACGAAAGTGCGCCACGCCGAGTCAGGGGAACTCGATGTAGCGCCCCACCCCGGCGGCGGTAGCCCGGTCGATGACCAGCGCGCTGAGGGCCACATCGTCCATCGCGATGCCCATGTTGAGGAAGGCCCGGCGTCCGGTCGTGGGAACGTCGTATTCTCCGGCGACGACGGCGGCCAGATGCGTATCGGGCGTGGGCAACCCGAAGAAATACATCTTGTCGGCAACCGACCCGTACTGACCCAGATCGTCAACGCAGTAGACCACCGCATCGTGAAATGCCTTGGGCGCCAGCGCATCGTCGTAGTCGACCGGCAGCAGCAGCGCGTCGGGGTGGGTGTTGGCACAGTCCAGCTTCGGGTCCAGCGGGACGGTAATGGTGGTGATCACCAGATCGGCGCCGTCCACCGCGTCGGCCGCCGAGCTGGCGAACCGGGTGACTCGGCCGCCGGCTTTAGCCGCCAATATCTCGGCCTTATCGGGGTTGCGGTCGTAGACGGTGACATGCGTCAGGTCCGGGTGCACGTCCAGGGCTACTTCCAGATGCCGCTGGCCCTGCAGGCCGAAGCCGACGATCGCCAGGTGCTTGGGCTCGCCGGGGACATGCCGCATGGTGACTCCGGAGACCCCGGGGGTGCGCATCTCGGTGATCCAGCCGCCGTCCAGCAGCGCAATCGGGCGACCCGTCTCGGGGTCGTTCATGATCATCACGCCGTAGATGTAGGGCAGGCCCTTGGCGGTGTTCTGTTCGTAGCCGGCAACCCATTTGAGCCCGATCCGGTCGGAGCCGCCGAGATAGGCCGGCATGGCGTGGACGAAAGCGTCCTCGCGTGAGGTGACCTTGGGTTTGGGCGGGTTCTGCACCAGGCCCCGGGCTTTCTGGGCGAACGCGTCCTCAAGGACGTCGACGATCTCGGTCCAACCCAGGTTCAGACTTTCGAGATCCGCCCGGTTGAGGACCAGCATCTGGTTGTCACTCATCGGGTAACCCTAAATGCAGTGTGGCCACCAGGCGCAATGCCCGGTGGCCACACTGGCTAGAAAAGGTAATGCAGGTAAATCAGGCAGCCGGGGTCTCGGTCACCGAGGTGGCCGGGGCAGCCGAGGTGGTCGCGGTGGCCTCGCCGGTGGCGGTGGCCTCGCCGCTCTCGGTGGCGGTCGCCGAAGCACCCTCAGACGCGGTGGCCGACGGGTCGCCGGCCTCAGCGGCCTCGGCGGTAGCCGAGGTGGTCGGGGCAGCCGAGGTGGTCGCGGTGGCCTCGCCGCTCTCGGTGGCGGTGGCCTCGCCGCTCTCGGTGGCGGTCGCCGAAGCGCCCTCGGTCACCGAGGTGGTCGGGGTGGCGACCGCGGTTTCGATGGTCCCGGTCGTGTCGTGCTCGTCGGCCGAGGCGACCATCGGGGTGGCGATGGCGATAGCAGCGGCGGCGATGGCGACGCCGGCAATCTTCCAGTTCATTTATTTCTCCTTGCGTGATTCTCGTGATACTTCAAAGCCCCCTCCCCCGGGGCTGTACGTGTTTCGAGTGAAGCAGCAAGAAGGCGGCCCTAGCAAATCGGCTTTCCTGGCTCAAAGCTGAAAAAAGCCTAATGATGGCTGCTCGGAGGCATATTCGGCAAGACACAGCGACCAGGCCGGTGGTGAGCGACAACACAGTAAAGCGCCCGGAAAACCGCCCGCATACGAATAGCCATTCGGCCGGCATCGACCGTCCCGCAGGAATAGGGTCGACTTATGACGCATACCCTCGACACCCACCTGGACCGCCATTCATCAAGCGTTCTCGGCGTTTTCCGGATCGTCATTGGGCTGCTGTTCGCCCTGCACGGCAGCGCCAAACTGTTCGGCTGGCCCGGCGGGGGCGGCGGTGTACCGTTCGGCAGCTGGCCGATGTGGTGGGCCGGGGCCATCGAGCTGGTCGTCGGCATTCTGGTGCTGCTCGGCTTGTTCACCCGGATTGCCGCACTGATCGGTTCTGGCGAGATGGCCTTCGCCTACTTCACCCAGCATCAGGCCAAGGCGTTCTGGCCGATCGACAACGGCGGCGAACTGGCCGTGCTGTACTGCTTCGCCCTGCTGCTCATCGCCTTCGCCGGTGCCGGCGCCTTCGCGGTCCACAGGTCGCGGCTCAGCTAAATCGGGCCGTATCTCACAAAGCCGCCCCATGCGGACCGACGGCAGATCCCCCGAGTCCGGGCTACTGAGTCGGCGCGGCTTCCTGGCCGCTGGCCTCGCGGCGGGTGCGGGCGTCGCGCTGACCGCATGCACCCGCTCCCTGGCGCCGGAGGCGAGCCTCACCACCCAGCCGAGCGCCGTCAGCCCGGCGCTGGCCGACCCGATCCAGGCTGCCGAGGCCGCCCGGCCGCACACCGGCCGGACAGTGAAGATGGCCCTGACCGCACGCCCGGTGACCGTTGATCTCGGCGGCAAGGTGGTGCAGACCCTGGGTTACGCCGACGCCGTTCCCGGTCCGCTGATCCGCGCCAACGTGGGCGACGAAGTCGAGGTGACTCTGACCAACGGGCTGGGCCAGCCGACGTCGACGCATTGGCACGGGATCGCTTTGCGCAACGATATGGACGGTGTCATGCCGGCCACCCCCAATGTCGCTGCCGGACAGTCGTTTACCTATAAGTTCTCGGTGCCTGACCCGGGAACCTATTGGGCGCATCCGCATGTCGGGGTGCAACTGGACACCGGGCTGTACCTGCCGTTCATCGTTGATGATCCGCGGGCTCGGGCCGACTACGACGCCGAGTGGATCGTCGTGCTCGACGACTGGACCGACGGCGTCGGCCGCTCACCCCAGCAGATCCTCGACGATCTGGAAAAGGGCGGCATGGGCGCCATGGGGTCGATGGGCGGCGCCGGTGGCATGGGCGGAATGGGCGACATGGACCACGGCTCGACGGGCCCGGGTGCGGGTATGGGTGCCGGCAACTCGCTGCTCGGCGGTGACGCCGGCGACGTGGTCTACCCGTACTACTTGGTCAACGGCCGGATACCGGAGGCGCCGAGCACGTTTGACGCCAAACCCGGACAACGCATCCGGCTGCGGATCATCAACGCCGGGGCCGATACCGCGTTCCGGGTGGCGCTGGCCGGACACCGGATGACGGTCACCCACACCGACGGCTTTCCGGTGGTGCCCATCGAGGTCGACGCGCTGCTGCTCGGTATGGGTGAGCGCTACGACGCCGTCGTCACCGCCGGTGACGGCGTCTTCCCGCTGGTCGCGCTGGCCGAGGGTAAGAACGCCGCGGCCAGAGCGCTGCTGTCGACGGCCTCCGGTGACATCCCGGCGGCAGGGTTCCGGCCGGCCGAGCTGACCGGAACGGTGGGCACCGTCGACATGTTCACCGCGACCCCGGAAGCCCAGCTGAAGTTCGACCGAGCCGACAACGACATGCAGGCCGAACTCACCGCGTCGGCCACCGAGTACCAGTGGGGCATCAACGGCCCCTACCCGAACAACCGGCCGTTCACCGTCCGGCAGGGTCAGCGAGCCGCGCTGACGTTCAACAACACCACCGCGATGTGGCATCCGATGCATCTGCACGGGCACACCTTCGCGGTGTTCAAACCGGACGGCACCCTGGGGGCTCGCAAGGACACCGTGATCGTGTTGCCGAAACAGTCGGTGAAGATCGCCATCCTGGCCGACAACCCCGGCTACTGGCCGCTGCACTGCCACAACACCTATCACGCCGAGGCCGGGATGATGACGACCTTCGACTACCTCCCCTGACGCCCAAACCGACAAATGGGCGCAGTTTTGCGAGTGGAATGCGCCATTTCGTCCGGTTCGGCATACCGGAGGCCGGTACCAGCCTCTAAGGCCGCGTCGGCAGCAGCGCCGGGCTGCCCACCCCGATGGTGATCTGCGGATTAGCCGCTGGGTCAAGCCAATTCAGCACCGAACGCATCTCGTCACGGCCGATGGCCACGCAGCCCCAGGTGGGGGTGTCGTCGGTGACGTGCAGGAAAATGCCCGACACCTTGCCCGGTATCCGCTGCGGGTTGACGGCGATGTTCACCGCGTAGTCGTAGACCGGGCCGGAGTCATACAGGTTCTCGGTGATCGATGACGGGTTGACCGCCGAACGGACATGGGTGTTGTAGGTCGGGGAGCCGGCGTCCTCGTCCCACCAGTCCTCGGAGGTGGCCTGGAAGTAGGGCATCTTGGTGCCGGGGTTGGGTTCCCGGCCGAAGGCCTGGTCGAAGGTGAACGTCCCCTCTGGGGTGCGGTGCACACCGTCGGCAGGTTCACCGATGCCGAGCGCGCCGACCTTCGCCTTGGTCGGGCCCAGTACGACTTTCCAGTCCTGGCCGACCCGTTGGAAGGCGGTCAGGGTCCCGGTGGTGTCAGCCGCGGCCGGGACGCCGACGACGATCCATTGGGTGCTCTGGGCGGCGGGAGCAGGAGCGGGCTCGGCACCGGCGGGTACGGCCAGCGGCAGGCTCAACAGCGCCACGCCGGCGATGGCCGCGCTGGCACGCGGTTTAGTGCACACACTCACGAGACCACCCCGAGTCTGACGGCGACACTGCCTTTGCGACAGCCAGGTCATCGTAACGACGCGATCGAATGGACCCGGGCAGCGAAATGGGTTCGGCACCGAACCGGTCACGAACCGAGATCCGCGCTATCTGGTCATCAACTCGGCACGTCAGCTGAGCAGGCCCTGCTCGATCAGCCAATCTTTGGCGACGATCGCGGGATCCCCACCATCGCTGTCTACCTTTGCGTTCAGGCTCAGCATCGTCTCATCGGTGAGCAACGGGGTGAGCTGGGCGAAGATACCGCCCAGCTCGGGATGTGCCTCAAGCAGCTCAGAATTGACCACCACGGCGAGGTTGTAGAGCGGGAAGAAGTGCTTGTCGTCATCCAGAACCCGTAATTTCAGCCCGGGGATACGACCGTCGGTAGTGAACACTTCCCCAAAGTTGCAGTCTCCCTGCGCGGTTGCCGTGTAGATGACTCCGGTATCCAGCACGGTGACCCGGCCGATATCTTCTCGGCGAAGCCCGTAGGCATGCAGCATCGGAACGAAACCATCATTGCGACTGGCGAATTCGCTTTCCAGGCAGAAGGTAAGTTCGGATCGAGGCAGCCGCTTGAGATCGGACAGCTTCGTCACGGCAAGACGCTCGGCCTCGGACTCCCGGATCGCGAAGGCGTAGGTGTTGTTCAGCGGGGCAGGCGGCAGCCAGGTCAGACCATTCACCCGATCGGCGTTCTTGACCGCCTCCCACTGTTGCGTCCGGCCCTTAACCGGGTTCTCGTGTCCCAGATAGTTGATCCAGCCTGTCCCGGTGTACTCCGGTGCGATCTGGGCGTCGCCGGACAGCAGCGCCTGGCGTACACCGAAGCTGCCCGGGGTGTTGCTGAGGTTGGTGACGTCCGCGCCGGCAGCGTGCAGGACGATGGACAACATGTTCCCGAGGATCAGCTGCTCGGTGAAGTCCTTCGCGGTGACGGTGATGCTGACCCCGTCGAGGGACTGATAGTGCTGGATCGAGCCCGGACTGGCCGCCAGCACAGCCCCACTCGCCGAGCGTAATCCGCAGCCACCCACCCCGATGGCTACCGATGTCGACATCAGTAGCAACGCCATCGTGCGGCGCAGCCCGCCCGGTTTCTGGGCCGGAGCAGGCACGCCCATCAGAGCCCCTTCGGCGTGACGACCGACGCGACAATGCGTGCGAGCCAGTCGATGAACAGCGCCAGGGCAGCAACCAGGACGGCACCGGTGACCAGGGTCACCGGCTGCGCCAGTTTGATGCCAGTGGTAATCAGCTGACCCAATCCGCCGGCACCGACGAACGACGCCAGCGCCGCGGTGCCGACGATGAGCACCAGCGCGGTGCGCACTCCAGCGATGATGACCGGCAGCGCTATCGGTAGTTCGACACGCAGCAGGGTCGAGAGCGCCGATAGGCCCATTCCCCGCGCGGCCTCGACCAGCCGGGGAGACACCCCATCCAATCCGGCGACGGTGTTCGCGACGATGGGTAGGGCGCCATAGAGAGTCAGCGCAACGACGGCCCCGACCGGACCGATACCGAAGATCACGGCGCCCAACGCGATCAGTCCGATGGCCGGTACGGCCTGGCCGAAACCGGCGACGGCGATGATCGGCTTGGAATAGCGGCGTACCGCTCCGCGCGTCAACACGATTCCCAGCGGAATCGCCACCAGACAAGTCAGCACCGTGGCGACCAGGCTGATCACGATGTGTTCGCGCAACAGCACCAACAGGTTCGCCACCCCCAGCGATCGTCGTTCCGAGTCGGATATGTCGGCCACCGCGACATAGGTCAGTGCAGCGACAACAGCGATGACACAGGCCAGCGGCTGCAGCACCCACCGGACGCCGCCGAACCGGCGCGGTTTCGCTGCCGGTACCGCAGCGTCGCCGTCGAGTTCGAAGTCCTCGCTAGCCAGCATTGTCATGTCACGGGCTCCGCGGAGCTCGCCGAACTGCGGATATCAGCCATCGCCTCCATGATCGTCTCCAGCCGGATGACGCCCTGGTAGGTGTCGCGACTACCGGTCACCACAACCACCCCGTGCGAGGAAGTGAGCATCTCGTCCAATGCGTCGTTGAGGGTCGAGGCCAGGTTGACGCAGCCCAGGTCTTCGTCGCGCTCAACCCGATCCAATGCGTCCGGCGCTTCCAGTTCCTCCAGCGTCAGCCACCGCACCGGCCGGTTTTGCTGGTCCACGGCGATGGCGTACTCGCGGTCAAGTGCCCGGGCCCTCCGGATGGCCGCGACTGGATCTCCGCCGACGCGTGCGACGGCGGCCTGGTGCAGGTCGACGTCGCGGACCCGGGTAAGCGTGAGCTGCTTGAGTGCCGCGCCGGCGCCGACGAAGCCGCGGACAAACTCATCGGCGGGCTCGCTGAGAATCCGTTCCGGGGTGTCGTACTGAACGACCCGCGACCCGGCCTGCAGGATCGCGATCCGATCTCCCAGTTTCACGGCCTCATCGAAGTCGTGCGTGACGAAGACGATCGTCTTGTGCAGTTCTTCTTGCAGCCGCAACAACGCGTCTTGCAGCCGCTGACGGGTGATCGGGTCGACCGCTCCGAACGGTTCATCCATCAGCAGGACCGGCGGATCGGCGGCCAGCGCGCGGGCGACACCGACCCGTTGCTGCTGACCGCCGGACAGCTCACCGGGGTACCTATCGCGGTATTGCGCCGGATCGAGGCTGACGAGGTCGAGCAATTCCTCAATGCGCGCAGCGGTCCGCTTCTTGTCCCACTTGAGCAGGCCGGGCACGATGCCGATGTTCTCGCCGACGGTCAGGTGTGGAAACAGCCCGGCGCCCTGGATCACGTAACCGATATGGCGCCGCAATTCATCGGCGTCGCGGTGAGTGACGTCGTCGTCACCGATAAAAATCCGGCCGCTGGTCGGCTCGATTAGTCGATTAATCATTTTCATGGTGGTGGTTTTTCCGCAACCCGATGGCCCCACCAACATGACGATCTCACCGGCGCCGATCTCCAGTGTGATGTTGTCAACGGCCGGCGCGGAATCGCCGTACCGCTTGGTCACGCCGTCCAACAGAATGCGCATTCCGCCGGTGGTTGTCTCCAGTGAATTGCCGGACGCGGTTCCCTCCGCGCCGAAGAGGTCAGACACGAATTCCTCCAGGGGTGGTGATGCGAGTGATCACGTTGAGCACGGTGTCCAGAACGACCGCCAGGATCAGGATGCCGAGGCTTCCGGCGACGATGCTGTTGGTCGCGTTTGCGCCGCCCAACCGGGAGATGCCCGAGAAGATGTAGCCTCCCAGCCCGGGACCCAGCGCGAATGCCGCGATTGCCGCGATACCCATCAGCATTTGGGCGGATACCCGCACACCGGTCATGATCACCGGCCAGGCCAGCGGTAATTCGAGGCGCATCAGCACGGTGAGGCGGCTCATGCCCATTCCACGTGCCGATTCCACCAAGGTCTTGTCGACCCCGGTGAGGCCGACGACCACATTGCGCAGGATCGGCAAGACGCCAAAGAACGTCAACATGATCACCGACGGCGCCACGCCAATACCGACGATCCCGACCAAGACACCGAGCATGGCGTACGAGGGAATCGTCAGTCCGATCGAGGTGACGGCGTCACCGATGGCTTTGCCGAGTGCTGAATTGTGAATGAGCACGCCGAATATCACGGCGATGACGGTCGCAAGAATGAGCGTTTGAACCACTAAACTCATGTGTTGATAGGCAAGAAATGACAATATTGCCCATCGATCGGCTACGAACTCAAAGAAATTCATAAAATCAGCAAATGTCTAGTCGACGCAACGGCTTTCCGAAGCGTCTCCCGTTCGAAGCATAACCAGATCTACGTTCGATGTACCCAAATCGACGAAATCGAACAGCCGACAACGAGAAACAGCCGACAAACAGCCTGGAAAACCGCGCTTTTTATGGTCGCGGCGAAAATCAGTTTGGGTGTGCGATATCGACGATCAGCCGGGGTGGGCCGTCGAGTACCGCCACCCGGAACGGCTGCACCGAACGCACGCCTACCGCCCAGGTCAGGTTGGCCTCGAAGTCACCGGCGGCCTTGGCCTCGGACACCGATGCGGTACCGGCAGCCAGCGCGGACGGGCCGAAGTAGGTCTGCGGGCCACCGGCCCAGCCGGTCGCGGTGGCCGGACGCAGCGACACCTCCAGCAGCGCACCAGCGCCGGGCAGCGGGATCTCGAAGCCGGACCCGTCCTGGTGTGCCGGCAGCGGCCGATAGCCGACGGTGTAGCCCGGCACCCGGTCGGCGAACTCCAGCACCAGTTGGTCGTAGCCGTCCTGCCCGGACAGGCCGACCCCGCTCAGATGGGAGATGTCTCCGGTCGGGCCGGCTGAGACGTCTCCGGTTCCGGCGCCGGGCAGACCGGGATCGGCCTGGGCCGCAGGGAATCCGGCCAGCGTGACGGCCAAAACGCCGGTGGCAACCAATGCTCCCGCGCGTGTCATGGTGTCACAGTAGGGGTTTCCGGCTCGCTTGACTACCGTTGTGCGCGACCGTCCACTCCCGCGCCCGCCACTGCACCCGGTCGGTGCGCCGCACAGATCAGCAAGGAGCAGGGATGCCGTTCACACATCTCGTGAGCTTCCGGTGGAAGAGTGAGCCGCCGGTCGCCGAGGTCGACCGGATCACTAGCGAGTTGACGGCGTTGGCGGCGCGGCTGGACGGGGTGCGCAGCTACCAGTGCGGCCCGGACGTCAGCGGTACCCCGAACTCCTACGACTACGCGGTGATCGGAGTGTTCGACACCCGCGCCGACTTCGAGGCGTACCGCGACCACCCTGAGCACCTACGCATCCGTGATGAGCTGATGGCGCCGCTGGTAGACAGCCGAGTACTCGTGCAGTTGCAGCGCTGACGCCGGAGACCAGACCGTGATCAGTCGATGCCTTCGATACGTTGACCTTGCCGCTTCGGCAGGGGGTGCCGGTGCCTTGGCATTCCTAGAAGCAAGCTGGCCGTTCTGGGCGGCCTGGGTCGGCATCGTCGGCTACGAACTGGCGAACCGGATCGTCGAGAGCCGCCGTTAGTCGGCCCTACCCAACTCGACGAAATGTCGCAATCCACTCGCAAAACCACGCCCATTTGTCGGTTTGGGCGAATTGACCCGCCTACTCCGGCGCTCCGACCAGCACCCCCTCCATCACCCCGTCGGTGCTGACCAACAGGCCCCGGCCCGGCGGCAGTTGCTGAGCGCTGGTCCGGCCGAACACCTTGACCGTTTGCGGATCGTTGTCCATGAACAGTGTCGGTGCCCGGGATCCGGTCAGCTTCTGCAGGAACGGGCTCATCGCCGAGACCCCGGCCCAGTTGCCCGGCAGCCGGGCGGCGATGACGTGCAGACCGACTTCGCGGCCGCGTTCGATGAGGTTCCACAGCGGCGCGGTCGCCGCCTGCTTGCCGAGCACCCCGTTCGGACGCAGTTCGTGTTCGTCGTCGATGAGCACGAAGTGGTGCGGGCCGGTCCAGGCGGCGCGGGCCAGCAGTTCGTCCTGGGTCAGCCCGGACGGCGGCAGCCGGTCGCGCAGCACCCCGGCCAGGGTGTCCAGCACCTGGTCGATGTCGTCGGAGGTATAGGCGTACGCCCGCACATTGCGGTCCGGAATCCGGCCGATGAGGCTGGTTTTCGGGTCGATGATGGTGATTTGCGCCTGCTCCGGGGTGAGCCGGGCGGTGATCGCCTGACCGATCGCCGCCAGGGTGGACGTCTTGCCGCAGCCTTGGCGGCCCACCACCAGCAGGTTGGGCACCTGCCGGGCCGGCAGCGCCACCGGTTGCAGCGCGCTTTCGCCGATGCCGAACGGCAGGTCGAACGCATCGGCGTCGGCACCGGCGCAGACGTCGATGACGTCGCCGATCGCGACGCGTTCCGGAAGCCTCGCCAAGGTTTCCACCTTGCCAGCACCGGTTTGGGCGGCGATCACCGATCCGACCGCGCGGGTGCCGACCCGGTGGCCGTCCGGCCCGATCAGGTCCGGCAGGCCGACGAGCAGTTCGTGCCCGGTGCGGGTCACCCCGAACCCGGGCCGGTCCAGTGTCTGCCGCGCCGCACGGCGGTGTTCCATGCCGGTGCCCATCTGGGTTTCATCGGGGTTGCTCAACCGCAGCTGGATCCGTGCGTTGGACACGTTGAGCAGCGCCTGCTTCTGGCCCACCAGCCAGCCGCTGGCGCTGGTCATCACATGCACACCGTAGGAAAGTCCTTGGCGGGCAACGGCAATCGCCCGATCACCCAGCCCGCTGTCCTTTTCGTAGAGGTCGCCGAAGTTGTCGATCACCAGGAACACGTCGCCGAACTTGTCGGCCGGGTCGGTGGCACCCGGCACCGCGGTGAACCGTCGCTCCCGGAACTCCGCGATGTCCACCTGGTAGCGCTTGAACGAGGCCTCCCGCGCCCGGATCAGCCCTTCGACGGTGGCGATGGTGCGCGATACCCCTTCGGCGTCGGTGATGCTGGATACCCCCGCCACATGCGGATAGTCCTGTACCGGGAACAGCGAGGCACCCAGGCAGAAGAAGGTGACCCGCTGCGGGCGGTACATCAACGCCGCCGAGGTGATCAGCGTCATCAGTGTGCTGGACTTCCCCCGTTGCGCCGTCGCGACCACCATGACGTTGTCCATCTCGACGTCGACCACATGCACCCGCTGGTCGTGCTCTTCGGGGAAGTCTTCGATTCCCACCGGGAAGACCAAACCCGGGTTCTCGCCGTAGTCGACCCACCACGGTTTGCCGCGCCAGCGCTGCACTAGCAGATCAGCGGTCTCACCGCCCTCCAGCGGCGGCAGCCAAATCTGGTGCGGTGGCCGGGCCGGGTGCGACACCAGCGCCTCCCGGATGACGTCGAGCAACTTCTTCCGTTTGAAACCGTCTGCGTGGTAAAGGAATTCATCGGGCTGATCCGGTTCGTCGGCCACAGCCAGCGCCGCACTGTCGGCGGCGCTCAGCGGTTGGTATTCCCAGGTCAGCGAGCGCGGTCGGGTGAAGCTCACCGCGACGGTCTGGTCCACCGGCGCCGCTTTCTTGGGCACCACGAACGGCGCCGACACGTAGAAGCAGCGGAACTGGTCGAGTTCGCGGGGTCCGGCCTTCAGCAGGGCGTAGCCGTTCTCCTTCGACGGCAGGTGCAGCGCCGCATCGCTGCCGATCACATCGCGGGAGTCCTCGGCGGTCTCGGCGCGCAGCGCGACCCGAAAAGCGATGTTGCTCTTGGCTTTACTCAACGAGGACAGGTCCAGCCGCTGCCCGCCGAGGGTGAAGAAGACGTTGCAGCCCCGGCCTTCCTGCCCGATGTGGATGACCAGGTCGATCCACTCCGGGTGGTGGTGGAACAGTTCCAGGTACTCGTCGATGATGACCAGCAGGATCGGCACCGGTTCCAGATCCCGGCCGGCCAGCCGCATTTCCTCGTACTCGTTGGCATCGCGGGCGCCGGCCTGTTTGAACAGGGCATACCGGCGGGCCATTTCGCCGTCGATGGCCTTACGCATCCGTTCGGCAAGATGCCGGTCGTCCTTGCCGAGGTTGGACAGCGAGCCGGCGACGTGCGGCAGCCCTTCCAGATCCTGGGCCGCCGATTCGAACTTCATGTCGACGAAGATGACGATGAAGCTCTCCGGTGAGTGGGTCAGCGCGATGCCGTTGCACAACGCCAGGAAGTACTCGGACTTGCCGGAACCGGACGTGCCGATGACCACCGAGTGAAATCCGTAGCCGCCGAAGTCTTTTGCCCGCAGGATCACGTGCTGCAGTTCGCCGCCCGGTTTGACGCCGACCGGGATCATCGCCCAGCGGGAATCCCCTCGGCCGCGGCTGTCCGCCCACAGCCGTTCGACGTCGAGGTCGCGGGGATCGCTGATGCCCAACGCCCGCAACAGTTCTCCGCCGCGGCTGTCGGTTCCGGTGACTTCACCGGTGGTGCTCGGTGACCAGCGGGCCAGCGCCCGCGCGTACCGGTTGGCGGTGCTCTCGGCGAGCATGTCGGCCACCGCGTAGAAGGCGTCGCGGTGCCGCAGTCGGCCCTCCCGTAGTTCGAAGCGCTCGTCGGCGGTGCCGAAGCCGATACCCTCGCCGGGGCGAGTTGCCAACCGCAGCACGGTGATTCCGGCGCGGCCCTTCTGCCCGGTGACCGCCTCCCACTGTTCGGGGGTGCCGACGTTGTCGTCGACGATGATCCAGTGCGGACCCAGCGCCGAAGCCCCGGCCGCTTCCATCGGCGACAGTGTGGTGCTGGGGGTCGACCCGCTCGGCGGGGACCACGGACCGCGGCCTTTGCGGTGCAGCTCGGCGTCCAGCGCCTCTTCCAGGTCACCGGGTGAGGTGAACACCAGTCGCCGCAGACCGCAGGCGTCGAACATCTCGTCGTGCTGGTTGTGCGGCAGCCACACCAGCCAGGACCACTGCTCGGGGTGACGGGTGACCACCATCAGTTTGACGTCAGCGGGGCTGTGGAACACCGCCACCGAGCACAGCAGCGAGCGGACCAGTGCGTGCAGATCCTCCATGCTGTCGCCGGTGAAGCTGAATCCCGGCCGCGAACGCAGGCTCAGCACCTTGCTCACGTCGCGAATCTTGCTCTGCTCCAAGATGAAATCGCGCAGCGCGCGGCCGGTCACCGGTTCGAGTTCCTCACCGACCGGAACCTCCGGCCACTGCAACGACACCGCCGAATCCTCGGCGGACTGGACGCCGATACCGAGGCGGACATCGAGGAAGTCCGGATCGCCGGCGCGGCGCTCCCACATCCGCGGCCCGCCGATGATGGTGTCCAGGTGGCGCGGGTCACCGTGGATGAACAACTGGCTGCGGCGCTGCTGGCCGGCGGCCCGCTGGATTTCGTCGCGGTCGTCGTCAAGCTGACGCAGGTAGGCGCGACGTTGTTTTTCCTGTTCTCCCCAGCTGATTCGGCGGCCCCGGCCGAACCGGCCGCTGAACATCAGCGCCCCGAAGCCGACCAGTCCGATCATCGGGAACAGCCCGGACTGCAACGACCTCACTCCGGAGGTGTACATCACGACCAGCGTGCCGATAATCCCGACCAGCAGCACCGGTGCGGCGATCATCAACGCGAGATTGCGCGGCTCCCGCTCGGGAAGCGCCAGCGGTGGATTCACCATCACCCGCACCGGGGCGACCGGCGGCGCCGGAGTGCGCGCCTCAGTGACGAAACCTCGTTTGGACACCCCTAGCCTCCCGGGCTCTGCGACAGCGGTTCGGCCAGGCCAGCGACACCGATGGTGTCTCGCGCCACCAGGGCGGCAGCTTTGCTGATGGCCGGCCCCGGGGCGAAGGTCCGCACCATCGGCCACGGCGCCTGGACCGCGCGGCGCGGGTCAATTCCCAAGGCCGCCAACGTGTCCTGCTGCCATTCGATGCCGTAGCGAACGCCCTGCGGTGACACCCAGTACAAGCTTTCCCTGGTGTCGGCGGCGGGCGCCCCGCTGGTCGTCGCGACAAAGTTGGCCGCTCCCGGCAGGATCAGCGTCTGCTGCGCCTCAACCGACTCCGGATCGCGCGCGTCGCGGACCAGCGCGACGATATGGGAATCCAGACTCGGTGGGGTCGGAAGGCCACGGCCGGTCCACACCGTGATGGTGGCCTGCGGGTCGGTGGACAGTTTCTTCCAGCTCACACAGCTCACCGGATCGGTGTTCGGGTCGACGAACGCCAGCTTGCCGGTCGGATAGAAGCCGACACCCAGCACCTCGACCTGCGGGATGTCGACCAGCCTGTCCGGGGACACCAGCAGTGGGGTGGTGGCGCCGTGACTGTCCGCGGTACGCAGCAGGTCGGCGACGAACTCGGTGATCTTCTGAATCCCGCCCGGCAGCAACACATAGAAGCCGCTGACCTGCCCGCCGGCATCCTGGGTGTGCAGCACCTGACCGACGACCGATTCCGGCAGCCACCGCGACGGGGTGCCCGTCTCCGGAATCACCGGCACCACAAGCGGTTCGGCGGCCGGCATGGCGTCGAACAGGGCATTGGACATTTCCACCGGATGGACGGCCGCCGGGTCCAAGCCCAGGTTGAAAGTGATAGCCCGGTCGGCGGGATCGATCCGGCTGCGCTGTCCGTTCCAGACCAGATACGTCTGGCCCCGGTGCGTCGCCAGTAGCGCCCGCGACGTTCCCATCGGCTCCGCCCGCTGGGTAGACAGCTCCCCGGCGATCGCGGTGACCGTCGTCGCTTCGGCTTGCCCTCGAACCGGCGCGGTGTCGCACACGGCCCACGCCGAAACCGGGTTACCGGAGACCGGCAGGTCGTCGGGGATACCGGCGATGCCGATCATCGGGCCGGTCGGGTGTTGGGCGATCTCGCCGGCTTTCACCCAGGCCGGTGCGGCGGCGCTTCCGGTGGCCAGCCGCGCCGAGCTGAGGTTCAGCGCCGGATAGAGCCGCCCGTCGAGCCTGGCGTACAGCGCGCCGGTGTCCCGGTTCCCGACGATGGCGGACTGCCCCACCAGGCCGTGCGGCTTCAGCACGTTGAGCAACGCCATCCACCCGCAGCCGAGCAGGACGAAGACCAGCGACAGCACCAGCGCGGCCTGCTGCTTGCGGTCGTCGTGGCGCATCCGCACCGAGAACCGGGTGATCGCGGCCCGAAGTCGCCGGTTGTAGAACAGGTGACCCGAGTTCTGGTCCCGGTTGGACAGGTTCAGCGGCACAGTCGACGTCCTCGGGTGCTCATCGGAGCTCACCGCCGTACCAGGACTGGTAGTCGTCGCGCACTTCGGCGCGCAGCGCCGCGAAGGCGGTGTTGAGCCGCCCCGCCAGCTCACCGTGGGTGTAGCCGGTGGTGGCTCCGGGATCCAACGCCAGATCGACGAGCTTGCCGGCGGAGTCCGCGACGGCCCGCACATCGCCCAAGTCGACGGTGTAGGTCACCGTCTCGGCCTGCACGACGAGTGCCTCCCACCGGTCGGCGGCCTCCTCCAGATCCCGCAACACCGACGCGACAAGCTCGCTGTCGCTAAGCCAGGCTCCCCCGGACCCCTCCATGTAGCCAGTATGTCGAGCGCGCTGAACTGCGTCAATTCACCTTGACGGCGGTGGCTCGTCGGCGGGCGAACTTTTTCAGCAAACCGCTGTTAGTTGCCCCGCGGATAGAGCGCCGCGGTCAGCCACCCCGGGCGGTGCGCAGCGCACTGCGGAACAGGTCGACGGTGCCCAGTTCGGCGGCCACCGGTTCGGCGATCTGCTTCTCGGCGACCACCGCGACTTCGGCCCGCAGCGCCGCCCGGGCCGCCCGCGCCGCCCGTTTGGCGCTGGTGCGGGCCAGGAACCTGCCGATGCCGGCCAGCACTATGCCGCCGAACAAGCCGATGATGAGCATCAGCGTGGGCACCGGGAAGCCTTCCACGCTGGGTGCCGGGGGAACCTGGAACTGCAGGTACTGCAGCACCGCCATGCCGAGCAGCCACAACCCGCCGGCCAGCGCGACGACGAACAGCAGCCACTGCAGCACACCGAACGCGCTCCACCAGCGCGGGTTGCGCGGCGGCACCAGCGGCGCCCGGGTGACCGCCTGGTCGAGATTGTCGGCCAGGCCCGCCGAGGCGTGGTCGGCGACCGCCCGGCTGCTCTGCACCCAGGCCGGCGGGGCCCCGGCGCTGGCCTTGTCGACGTAGGCCAGCACCGCGGTGCCGGCCCGCGCCTTGGCTACCGCGTCGTTGGACGGCAGCGAAGAGCGCACCAGGCTCGGGTCGACGCCCGGGCGTTCCAGCCGCAGGTTGGCCACCGGATCTTTGCGAAGGCGGGCAAGCCATTTCAGCGGTGGCCAGCCCACCGCCTGCACGGCCTTGCGCTGGCTGGAGCGCTCGATGGCCGCGGCGATCACCGGAGCCCCGGCCGCTTCGGTCAGCGCGTCAGTCAGCCGGGACAGGTCCGCGGCGTTGGCGCCGGCCACCGGTGTGCCCGGGTCGGCGGCGGACTGGGCCAGGGTGTCGGCGGCGGTGGCGACGTCGGCGGCAAGGCGGGCCACCGCGGTGCGGCGGCTGGCCACCGCGGCCAATATCCGTTCGGCCAGCGCCTCAAGACCCTCGCCGCTGCGGTTGGAGGTGCCCAGCACGACGGCATCGGAAAGCCCGTCCTCGGCGACCATTCGCTGCAGGTGCGCCAGGCACTGCTGGGCGTCGGCGACCGGCAGCCGGTCCACCTGGTTGAGCACCACGACGGTGACGTCGTCATGCCGGGAGAAGCGGCGCAGGTACTGCTCGTGCACCAGAGCGTCGGCGTACTTCTGCGGGTCGAGCACCCAGATCATCAGATCGACCCGCTCGACGAAATGGTCCACGTAGGCGCGGTGCGCGGCCCGGGTGGAGTCGTGGTCGGGCAGGTCGATGAGCACCAGGTCGCTGAGCGTCGCCGCGCCGTCGGCCGCGACATGCCAGTGGGTGACGCCCAGCCACTGCAGCAGCGCGACCGTCTCCGGAGTTTCCTGCCAGATCGCCCCCAGCGGCTCGGAGGTGGTGGGGCGCAGCACGCCCGACTTGGCCACTTCCTCACCGACGATCGAGTTGAACAGGGTGCTCTTGCCGGCCCCGGTCGAGCCGGCGAAAGCCACCACCGTCAGCTCCTCAGACAGGCCGCGGCGGGCTTGCGCGCGTTGCGCCACCGCCCGCGCCTGCTGCACCGCCGCCTCGGGAAGCCGTCCTTCGCCGACGTCGGCGGCCTGCGCCAGGCCGTCCAGCGCACGATCCAAGGCAGGTCCGTCGATCTGCGCCGGTGACTCGCTGCGCAACGGGTTGAGCCGGGCCAGCAGATCCTTCATCATCAGCCGTTCCACCAATTCCGCAACGTGTCGAGCCAGGTCTTCGGGGCTTCCGGCGCTTCGGCCGCAATCTCATCCGGGGCCGGCGGGCTGGCCGGCAGCACCGCCTCGGCGTCCTCGGCCTGCCGCGCGTGCTGCACCTGCTGTGCCGCCGTACCGAGCCGGGCCGGCAGCTCCGGGTCGAGTTCCAGGGCGTCCAGCCGTGAGGTGAAGCGTGTCTTCTCCTCGTCCATCAGCCCCTGGACCCGTTCGGTCAGCCGGTCCATCGCGGCCTTGGACATCCGGCGAACACCGTCTTCACCGAAGACCGCTTCCAGTAGTTTTTGCGCCAAAACGGTTGCCCCGCCGGCGATTCCGATCTCTGCTCCGGTCAGCCCGCCGGTTGCCGAGAACACCGCCACCATCAGCATCAGCGAGATGGCGTTGACGCCGTAGGCCATCGCCCTTGCGGTCTGCCGCTTGTCGGCGCCTTCGGTGCGGATCATCTGCAACAGGTCGTCCTGCCAGGCCCGAACCAGCCCGGCGGCGCGCTCGGGGATGTCAGCGGAGGCGCGGGCCAAATCGGATCCGGCGAGCAGTGCCCGGCCGGCCGGGTCGTTCCGCCAGGCCAGGTCGGTGCGGCGGGACGCTTCATTGGCCGAGTTGATCAGCAGGCTGGCCAGCCCGGATTCGATGGCCTCGGTGACCCGTTCCGGGGGCGTGGGTTCGCCCCGAATGGCGGCGGTGATCCGGTCGCGCAACCGGCCGACGCCCTCCTCCAGCCGCTTGAGCAGCTGCCCGGTGCCGACGAACTCCTGCCAGCGGGCCAGCACCTCACCGCGCATCAGCGATCCGTCGGCGGCGGCGGATTCCAGCGAGGCGACCGCCTGCGCGTAGGAGTTGTCCGCGTCGGCGCGTAGCCGTTGGGCGACGGCGAGTTGTTGGGTGATGGCGTCGGTGATCCCCGGGATATCGGACACGATGTGCCCGACGGCGCCGTCCACGGTCCGGCGGGCGACCGCGGCGCGGGTGGCCGCGTCGGTGACCAGGCTGTTGACCCAGGCGCCGATATCGGCGGTGCGGTCGGCCGGCAGCATGCCGTCGACCAGCGGTGACTCCGGGATGACGAACAGTGGCGCGGTGTCCAGCCGTTCCTCGGCCAGCATCTGCCGCACGTGGGCGGTCACTTCGGCCATCGCCTCCGGCGGCACCCGGTTGAGCACGATCACCACCGCGGCGTTCCGGTCGACGGCCGCGCGCAGCGCTTCCCACGGCACCGCGTCGGCGTACCGGGACGCGGTGGTCACGAAGAACCACAGATCGGCGGCGGCCATCAGCATGCCGGCCATCTCCCGGTTGGTCTGGGAGACCGAATCCAGGTCGGGGGCGTCCAGCAGACCCAGGCCGGCCGGGATCTCCTCGACCGGCACCAGCCGCAGCCCGAACACGTCGTCGGTGCCGCCCAGCGCGCTGCCCCCGGTGATCCGCGGAATCCGGGGCAGGATGTGGTCGGAGGCGAACCATTCGGTGTCGGCCGGATTGCAGGCCAACACCGGATGCCGGGTGGTCGGGCGCAGCACACCGGGTGTGGTCACCGGGGTGCCGACCAGCCGGTTGACCAGCGTCGACTTCCCGCTGCCGGTGGAGCCGCCGACCACGGCGAGCAAGGGCGCGTCGGCGTCACGCAGCCGCGGCAGGATGTAGTCGTCGAGTTGGTTGGTGAAGCTTCCCGCCGCTGCCCGTGCGACGTCGGCCCCCGGGACGGGCAGCGGTATCCGCACCTGACCGAGCGCTTCGCGCAGCGACTCCAGCGGCGACAGCAGTGATCTGGACACGGCTACATCGTGCCGTAGACGAGTGGTCTATTCGGTGACAATGCCGGAAGCGGTTTACGGACCGGAATTGCGCACCAGGTCGATGGCGTACTGGGTGATGAACCGGCCGGCCGGTGGCTCCCCGCCGCGGCACGCCCCGTCGGACTCGCCGGGACGCTTGACCCACAGGTAGGCATCGGCGTGCGGTCCGTCGGTGGCCGCGGTCGGCGCGACGCCCAGTGCCCGGCCGCCCGGGTTGCACCAGTCCAACTCGATGCCGGTGGCCGGCCCCACCCCGTTGCGCGAGGTGTCGATCACGTAGTGCGACCCGCCGGTGAGTGCGGAAATCGTTTCGCCGTAACCGATTTCCTCTTCGGTGGTGTAGAAGTTCGAGGTGTTCAGGCTGAAGCCCCTGGCCCGGTCCACCCCGACCTCGTTGAGCCGGGCGGCCATGTCCTCGGCGCTGAGCCATCGCGAGTGCCCGCCGTCGATGTAGACCGCGGCGGCCGGATCGCGGGTCAGCGCGTCCACGGCGTAGCGCATCAGGCCGAAGCGTTCCTCACGCTGCTCGGGGGAGAGGCAGTCGGCCATCGCCAGCGCGTCGGGCTCCAGGATGATCGCGGCCGGCGCCGAGCCCAGGCCGGCGGCTATCCCGTCGATCCATCCGGTGTAGCCGGCGGCGGTCGCGAAACCGCCGGCGGCGTAGCTGCCGCAGTCGCGGTGCGGGATCGCATAGAGCGCCAGTACCGGGATGGCGCCGGCGGCCTGTGCCGCGCCGGTGTAGCGGGCGACGGTCCCGGTGACGGTCGACGCGGGGAACGCCTCGTCGAGCCAGTACGCGGTGGGGGTGTTGGCGACGGCGGTCAGCTCGGCGCTGGGCGGGCTGGCGTTGCGGGCGGCCGACATCGCCAGCGAGATCGGGTCGACGTAGAACGGCTGGCCGGCCAGCGGGTTGCTCTCGTCGACCAGCCGCACCTGGGCGGTTGTGCTGGCCGTGTGCAGCCCGGCCCACGTCAGGGCGGTGACGACCAGGGCGGAGACAATTCCTCGGGCGAACGCACCGACGGTGGGGGAAATCACACCATGAAGATAGAGGGCACCGGGAGGGTGCGCTAACTTGGGCCGCGATGTCCGAGCACTCCACCGACACCACCCCCGAGTGCCCGGCCTGCCATGTCAGCCTGCCGGCGAGCGCCTCCTGGGCCTTCTGCGGCAACTGCGGCGCCGACCTGACCGCACCGGTCAGCACATGGCGCACCCTGCTGCGCCCGGGGGCGTTCGTCGTCTCCCCCCGCGAACCGGTGGTGCTGCCGATGGTGACCAGCTCGATGTTCCCGCATATGGACGACCCGTCGCGGCGGCCCTTCCGGCACGGACTGTTTCTGGTGTGGGCCATGCTGTTCGCCTTTTCGATGCTGCGGATGCTGGGGCCGTTGGTCACCGTGATGTCGCTGGGCGTCTCGCTGCTGTTCGGGCTGTACATGTGGCGCTCCGAAGCGTTCCGCGATATCTCGGCCGGCGCCCTGGTGATCGCGGTGCTGCTCGGGGCGGGGCTCAGCGTGCTGTGGTGGCTGGGCACCGGGAAGGTGGTCGCCGCCGCCTACGGCATCCCGCTGGGGGCGGCGGTCCAACTGGAGTGGGCGTTGGGCTTGGGCCTGATCACCACCGTGGTCGGTGCGCTGATGATGCTGATACCGGCCCCGGTGGTGCGGCTGCTGCGGCTACCGGCTCGGGAATCGCTGGACGGGGTATTCATCGGTGCGCTGGGGGCGCTGTCCTATTCGGCCGCCGGAACCATCTCCTGGATGGCGCCCCAGTTCACCGTGGGTCTGCTGGATAACTTCGGCGCCTGGCGGCTGCTGGAGGAAGCGTTTCTGTACGGATTCATCGACCCGGTGACGGCGGCGGCCACCGGCGGCCTGGTCGGTGCGGCGCTGTGGTTCCGCCCGGCCCACCGCACCGGCGAACCCCGGCGGATTCGGCTGCTGCTGTGGCTGCTGGCGGGGTTCTGCCTGGCGCTCTACCTGGGGGTTTATCTGGTCGACGCCCAAGAGTTGCCGCGGGCCGTCGAAATGGCCATCTGCGCGGTGCTGACCGCGATCTCACTGGTGACATTGCGAGCCGGGATACAGATCGCCGTGCTGCACGAAGCGCCGGAACTGACATCGAACGAGTCACCGGAAACATGGGTCGGTCCCGGCTTCCCCTCGCCTACGCCGGCACCTACGGCGCCAACTCCGGCGAGCCTCGCCAAACCTCCCGAGGTGGTGTGCGAGCGCTGCGGGGCGGGAGTACCGGACATGTCGTTCTGCCCGGAATGCGGAGTGGCTACCCGGGCGTTATCCCGGTCATCGCGGGCTCAGCGGCGCGATAGCCACCTGTAGTCGGCGTAGTAATGTATTTAGGCAGATCGGCAGCATCGCCGAACCGAAGTGAGAGTGGGAAAACAATGACTCGGATGACTCGCACGATTGCGCTCGCGGCTGGTGCGGTTGCCATCGCCGGGATGGGCAGCCTGACGGCGTGCACCACCAAGGAGAAGCCCGCCGAGACCAAGCCGGGCAGCAGCGCCCCTGTCGCGCCGACCGAGAAGGCCAACGTCGGCTCGTTCGCTCCGTCGGTCACCGCTCACCCGGCACCGACCGCGCTGCCCGGCAACGTCAAGACCGGCCAGTAGAACCTCCGGTTGCCTCCGGCAGGTCTAGGCCCCGGCTAGCACAGGCAGCCTGTTTGTATGACGCGGCTTCCGCACATCGCCGGGGCTGCGCTGCTGGCCATTACGGTCGCGCTGTGCGGAGCTGATCGACCGGCCGCTCCGACACCCGGCAGCCCGATCGCGGGCCCGTTCGCCGGACTGTTGCGCGCGGCAACCGACCTCGGCCCGGCGCAGGCCGACCGGGTCCGACTCACCGCCGCGCTGCACCACACATCGCGGCCGGTACGGCTGGAACGCTGGGCACACACCCGTGGGTTGTCGGTGCGGTGGCACGACGGCGATAACTGGGCCGTCGTCGAAGGCAGCCCAGGCGCCGTCGGCCGGGCCTTTGGCGTTGGAGTGCGCAGCTATCAGGCTCGCGGCGGCCCCGAACCGGGCCGGGTGTTCTACGCCTCACCGCAACAGCCGAGTATCCCGTCGGCCACCCGCCCCGAGGTGGCCGGGCTCGGCCGAATCCTGAGCTATCTGCCCTACCGGGAATCGCTGCCGATGCCGCCGCGCGACGTCCCCGACGGCGGGCTGCTCCCGAATCAGCTGTTGACCGCCTACAACGCCACCGGGTTAGCCGATGCCGGCTACACCGGCAAGGGCAGCACGGTGGTGGTGTTCGCCTTCGACGGATACGACCAGGCCGATATGGACAGCTTCACCACCTGGTTCCATCTGCCGGACTTCACCGCGCAGGTCGTCGGCGGCATGCCCGAGCAGCGCAGCGGTGAGGCCACCATGGATCTGCAGCTCATTCACGCGATCGCCCCGGACGCCAAGCTGGTGCTGGTCAACGCCCGCAGCAGTGTCGAAGGCGACGGCGGCTTCGACAAACTGGGCCAGTTGTTGGCGTCGGTGGACCGCCAATTCCCCGGAGCCGTCTGGAGTTTCTCGATCGGCTGGGGCTGTGACCGGCTGTTCACCACCGCCGATCTGGTGCCTGTGCGCACGGCTCTGGTCAACGCCACCCACAACGGAACCACCGCGTTCGACGCCAGCGGCGATCTGGCCGGGCTGGAATGCCGGGGCGGAAAAAACTGGTCGGACACACCGAGCCCGGATGACGTCGGGCTCGACGCGGTGGCCTCGATCCCGGAGATGACCTCGGTCGGCGGAACCCGGCTATCCACCGACGCCTCCGGCCAATGGCTGTCCGAACAATCCTGGTACAACATCCCGCTCACCCAGGGCAGCGCGGGCGGCGCCTCGGCGCTCTACGGACGTCCGTCCTGGCAGACCGTCCCGGCCGGGGCCGGGCCGGGTGACAAGCGGCTGGTCCCCGATGTCGCCGCGGTGGGCGATCCGTTTACCGGCGTGAAGTTCGTCTTCGGGCAGCAGGTGCTCGTCGGCGGAGGAACCTCCCAGTCGGCACCCATTTGGGCCGGCTTCGCGGCCGTCATCAACGGCATGTACAAGGCCGGCGGGGCGGCGCCGCTGGGGCTGCTGAATCCGCTGCTGTACAAGGTGGCTCAAGGTGCGGCGGCACCGAGCTTTCGGGATGTGCAACTCGGCGGCAACGCGATCTCAGCCGGCGGCCCGGGTTATGACATGGTCACCGGACTGGGCAGCCCGAACATCGACAACCTGGCCAAGAACATTCTGTTGGCGCGGGCGGTGGGCCGATGACCTGGCTGGGCTCTTTTTTGGGGCGAGGCCCGCTGGGCCGTTTTTTGGGGCGAGGCCCGCTCGGCCGTTTTTTGGGGCGAGGCCCCAAGTATTTCGTGGTGCTCGGGCTGTGGGTGATCGGCCTGGTGACCGCACTGCTGGTGCTCACCATGGTCGACACCAGGATCGCCAACGTGCCGATCTACCACTGCCCGCCGGACTGCGGGCGGCCACCGACCGGCCTGCCGGTGTCGACCAACCCGCGGTTCACCGCGGCCGACGGCCAGTTCTCGGTGTCCTATCCCGCGCCGGGGGCCGCCTATCAGGTCAGCACCGACGACAACGGCGTCACCGCGCAATGGATCGCCGGCGACGGCGGAACGATGCGGTTCTTCGGTACTCCCGCCGGCGGACGCGACGCCCACCAAGTGGTCCAGGAGGTTCTCGATGACGCCTTCCCCGACTCGGTGGTGGACTACGAACTACCCAACGCCGCCGTGGGTTACCAGCCCGGCTACGGGGTGGCCGCCAACTTCCTGGCCGAAAAGCGCGCCAACCCGGTGCGGGTCATCATCATCGGCGCGGTCAAGAACAACCTGGCGCTGGTGGCGGTGGCCGACGGGCCGTTTCGGCAGTTCCGGCCCGGCATCGGACCGGGGCCGCCGTCACCGGCCAACCTGCAGATCGCCCAGGACATGGGCAAATACGTCGACAGCTTCAGCTGGCGCGGCGACCCGCCCCGCTAGCCGCCCCTTCACCGCCCAAACCGACAAATGGGCGTGGTTCTGCGAGTGGATTGCGACATTTCGTCGAGTTGGGCAATTGGGTAAAGCGCCGCAGTCGAACCTGAGATGTGTGCTATCAGTAGCGATGTGTGCTATCAGTAGCGTCCCTCCGATAGCATCGACGGTATGAAGCAGATCCTGCTCCGGGTACCCAATGAGATCCATCGACGGCTGATGGCACGTGCCACACGTGAGGGACGCAGCTTGAACACGATTGCGACCGAGATCCTCGATGCGGCCGCCGACGCCGACAGCGGCGACCGGCGCGCACAGGTGCGTGTCGCGGCGGCAGCGGCTGGGGTACTACACCGGGTGGAAGCTCCCGCAGTGGGTATGAACCGGCGTCGGCGGATCGTCGAGTCCACCCGGGGTCTCGGTCAACGCATAGACCAGTTGATCGACCAAGAGCGCGAGCGGTGATCGTCTACCTGGACTCATCAGTTCTGGCTCGGGCCTACCTCGCCGACGAGGATGGACACCAGGAAGCCACCGACCTGCTCACCGATTCCACCGTGGCAACGGTCACCGGAACCTGGACCCGGATCGAGGTTTCCGGTGCCTTGGTGCGGGCCGCCCGCGCAGGTCGTGGTGATGCCAAAGGTTTGCTTGCGCTGCTCGACGCGGACCTCGCCGGCCCGGTGATCGTGCTCGATGCGCCACAGGAGCAGGTTGAACGGCACGCCCTGCAACTCGTCCGCCGGCATGCGCTGCGGGCACTGGACGCCTGGCACCTGGCCGTGGCAACCATCGTTGTTCCACCGCTGTCCAACCCCGGCGAACCCCAGGGGTTCGCCTCACGAGATCAAGCGCAGCGAAGGGCCGCCGCGCAACTCGGATTCGTCCCGATCTAGGGTGCTGTCGTCGGCCTCATCGAACGAGCCGACAGATAAGTTGGGCGACATTCATGACCACAGCATCAGTGACCTCGGCGCTGCAGTCCCGGGTAGGCCACTACTACCGGATGGACGGCCCCTATCTGGTCGGCCGAGAGAAGGTGCGCGAATACGCCCGCGCGGTGCAGGACTACCACCCCGCGCACTGGGACGTCGACGCCGCCGCGCAGCTGGGCTACTCGGGTCTGGTGGCGCCGCTGACCTTCACCTCGACCCCGGGTATGTCCTGCAACCGCCGGATGTTCGAGTCGGTGGTCGTCGGCTACGACACCTACGTGCAGACCGAGGAGGTCTTCGAGCAGCACCGCCCGATCGTGGCCGGTGACGAGCTGCAGATCGATGTCGAGCTGACTTCGGTGCGCACCATCGCCGGCCGGGATCTGATCACCGTGACCAACACCTTCACCGACACCGCCGGCGAACGGGTGCACACCCTGCACACCACCGTCGTCGGAGTGACCGCCGAGGACATCAATCCGGCGATCAAGGCCGCGGTGCAGAAAGCGATGATGCACGACGTAGACATCATGGGCATCGACGCGGCCGACGCCGCCTACCAGAAGACCGTGCGCCCCGACGGTGAGGCCCGGATCGCCGACGGCAGCACCCGCGCACCGGGCACGCCGTCCTTCGACGAGCTGAAGGTCGGCGACGAGCTGCCGGTGCACCACACCCGGTTGTCCCGCGGCGACCTGGTGAACTATGCCGGTGTGGCCGGCGACGCCAACCCGATCCACTGGGACGAGGACATCGCCAAGCTGGCCGGGCTGCCGGACGTGATCGCTCACGGCATGCTCACCATGGGCCTGGGCGCCGGGTTCGCCTCGGCCTGGTCCGGTGATCCGGGTGCGGTCACCCGGTACGCGGTGCGGCTGTCCGCACCGGCGATCGTGTCGGCCGCCGAAGGCTGCGACATCGAGTTCAGCGGCAAGATCAAATCGCTGGATCCGCAGACCCGCACCGGCGTCGTCCTGGTCGCCGCCAAGTCCGACGGCAAGAAGATCTTCGGCCTGGCCACCCTCGACATCCGCTTCCGCTGACATGACGATTCCGCTGACCGACGACGAGAACACACCGGCTGTCAACCGGTGGCCGCACGTGCTGCGGCTGGGGGTGTTCGTCGGGTTCCTGCTCACCATGTTCTATCTGGTCGCCGTGCGGCACGTGGTCGACATCGAGGAGTTCCGCAGCACCATCGCCAAAGCCGGCCCGCTGGCGCCGCTGGTCTACATCCCGATAGCGGCGGTGCTGGCCACCATGTTCGTCCCCGGCCCGCTGCTGGCCGCCGGCAGCGGGGTGCTGTTCGGCCCGCTGCTGGGAACGTTCGTCACGTTGGGCTCGACGGTGACCACGGCGATGATCGCCGCCTTCCTCGGCCGGCGGGCCGGCCGGGACAGCGCCCGGGCGTTGATCGGGCCACAGTGGTCCTCGCGCATCGACGAGCAGATCCGCCGCCGTGGGCTCTGGGCGGTCGTCGGCCAGCGCTTCGTGCCCGGCATCTCCGACGCGCTGGCCTCCTACACCTTCGGTGCGTTCGGAATGCCGTTGTGGCAGATGGCGATTGGCGCGTTGATCGGATCGCTGCCGCGGGCATTCGTCTACACCGCGCTCGGTGCGTCGATCTCCGATCTGTCCTCACCGCTGGTCTACGTGGCGATCGCCGTGTGGTGCGGGATGGCGATCATCGGGGCGTTCGCCGCGCATCGCGGCTACCGCAGCTGGCGGGCGAATAAGACGTCGCAAGCCGAAGCTGCGTAGCGTGGGCCGGGTGGACCCACAGCCCGGCACCCTGCTGCACCATGAACCGATCGACACCGCCGTCGTCGGTGCCCGAGCGTGGCGCATTCGCTACGCCTCGCGTGACGTCAACGGCGTCGCCCAGCAGAGCACCGGGCTGGTTATCGCCCCCACCGCACCGGGCGGTGACCGACCGATCCTGACCTGGTGTCACGGCACCACCGGGCTCGGCGACGCGGCCTGCCCGTCGGCTCAACCCGACCCGGCCCGCGAGCTGGTCACCTACTTCACCCCGCAGGCCACCCAGCAGATCGACTACGGGATACCCGGCCTGCAAGGGTTCATCGACGGCGGCTGGGTGGTGTGCGCCACCGACTACCAGGGGCTGGGCACCGAGGGGATGCATCAGTACACCGTCAACCGCACCAACGCCCGGGACGGAGTCAATATCGCCCATGCCGCACGGCAACTCGATGCCGGCGCGGGAACGACGCTGGGCTGTGTCGGGTGGTCCCAGGGCGGTGGTGCGGCGGCCGCGGTGGCCGAACTCGACGACGACGACTATCGGGAGCTGCGGCTGATCGGCACCGTCGCGATGTCACCGGGAGTCAGCAAAATCGCGCTGCAGAATCCGGTCGGTATCTCCGCCGGGCTGACCAACCCGTCGCTGCCGCCGGACTCGCACCTGGTGATGCTGCTGGCCGGTACCCATGCGGCCAACCCCTCGACGTTGTCGCTGTCCGAGGTGTTCACCCCGCTGGGCTGCGAAATCCTCAACGGCGCGTGGAACATTCAGCCGGTGCATCACCTCAACGACACCGTGGCCCGGCTGTTTCGCCTGAAGGGACCGGTGCTCAACCCCAAGCCGGTGAACTTCCCGGCGTGGGAAAGCGCCATCTTCGCCGGTTCGGCGGCCGCACATAAGCCCGTCTGCCCGGTGTTGGTGTGCATCGACTCCTTCGACGGCGGCACGGTGGTTCCGGTCGCCTGGCAGACCGGCTACATCGACGCCGTAAAAGGTTTCGGTGGGACGGTCGAGGTCCGTGACTACCCGCATGACGATCACATCTCGCTGCCGCAGAGTTGCGTCGAAGACGCCCGGATGTGGTTGACCGCGCTGCTCGGCTGACCCGAATTCGGTTCGGATCACGCTGAATTCGCCGATCCATTGCGCCGGCACGGTTTGGCGGCGCAGAATGATGCTCACCAGCACAGCACGCAGTTGAGACGATCGACGTCGATTGTGGGGATGGGCTAATGCACGTAGAGATACCGAGCGGTCCCGGCACTCTCGACGCCATCCAGGCCGCGCTGGACACCTTCTGGTCGCGGCACGAGCAGGTGCCCGAGCAGGTCCGTCGCGAAGTCGGTATCGCCGTCGACGAGATCGCCGCCAACATCGTCGAACACGGCTCGGCGGGCAGCATGCGGATGGATATCCAATTCATCCCCAACGAGATTCGGGTCGAGTTCACCGACAGCGGGGAGCCGGCCGCCGTTGATCTGGGTGCCGCGCAGATGCCCGACGCGCTGGCCGACGGCGGCCGCGGGCTGGCGTTGGCCCAGGCGACCCTGCGTCTGCTGTCCTATTTCCGCGACGAGATCGGGAACCACTGGCGGCTGGTCAGCAAGCCGTTCGTCGGTGTCAGCTCCGCGGCCACACGATCATCGGCACCGGTAGCGCGCGCATAATCTTGCTCGCCGAATGTCCGAGGAACAGCCGCTTGGGCTGAGCCAACCGGCTGGAACCGATCATCACCACCTCGGTGTCCGCGAAATCCAGTCCCCGCACCGCATCTTCCAGCGAATTACCTTGTCCAACAACGGTACTCACCGTAAGATCCGCCGGTAGCGCCGCACTCGCCTGTTCCGCCAAGGTCGCCGCGTGCTGCTGGGCAAGCTGAATCCACTCGCGGTGCCGATCCTCGCGGTCATCCTCACCGACGGCCACCAGCGACATCAGCCGCAGCGGCACCTTCCAGGACGCCGCCAACCGGATCGCGTTGTCCAGCAGGTTCTCGGTGCCCGGCTGCATGCCGACCGCGCAGGTGATCCGGCTGATGCCGGCGTGTCCTGGGTAGTCCTCCGGGGCCAACGCGACCGGAACCGCAGAGGCGTGCAGCAGCGCATCGGCCAGGCTGCCCAACCCGAACCGGCCGCTGCGCACCCGGTGGTAGGTGCCGACGACGATCAAGTCCGCTTCCCCGCGTTCGGGGTCGGCCGCGGCGTCCAACAAGCCCTGGGTGATGGAATCTGCCCGGCGCAGATGGCCCTCGGCGCGCACCCCGTCGGGCACATGCGCCAGCCCGTCTTGCAGCCATTCGCGACCTTGAGCCTCGACTTCGGCGTTGAACGCTTGATCGGGTGAATACATGTGAAAGGTCGGGGCATCGCTGGGCAGCACCGAAATCAGGTCCAGCGTCGCCCCTGACGAGTGCGCCAGGGTTGCCGCAAGATTCACCCCGTCGACACCACGTTGACGGGGTCCGTAACCGACGACGTACCGCATGGTTGGTCACGCTACACCGCTGATCGACGGCCTACCGGGCACTTGACCCGGGGACCGCACGGCGTTGTCGGGCGCGACCGCGCGGCGTCGTTGGCCGCGACAACCGGCCGCAACTGGTGTACACCAAACACCATCGAGCCGTGCTCGCACTGTGGTAAGCCACACCAAGAACGCTGTGGTAAGCCACACCAAGAACACCGCGGTAAGCCACGGGTACTGATTGGAGGATTGGCGATGGCCGGACCAAGCGCCTCCGGGACGGCGGGGACCACGTCGCTGGCCCGCACCCTCGGCCTGTGGTCGATCGTCGGACTCGGCCTGGGCTACATGACGCCGACCGTCGTCTTCGACACCTTCGGCATCGTCTCCACCGAAACCGGCAACGTCGTCCCCACCGCCTACATTTTCGCGCTGATCGTGATGATGTTCACCGCGATCAGCTACGGCCGGATGACGCAGATCTTTCCCTCCGCCGGTTCGGCCTACACCTACACCTCGGCGACCATCAGCCCCAACGTCGGCTTCCTGATCGGCTGGGCGGCTCTGCTCGACTACCTACTGCTGCCGCTGGTCAACGCGCTGATCATCCGCAGCTACATGTATTCGTTCTTCCCGTCGGTGCCGGTGTGGATCTGGGTGCTGGTGTACGTCGCCGTGATCACCGCGCTGTGCCTGTTCAGCATGACCAACACCTCGCGGGTCAACATGCTGCTGGTGGTCTTCGAGGTGGTGCTGATCGCGGTGTTCCTGGTGCTGGCCACCAAGTCGCTGATCGACGGGATGGGCAACGGGACCATCTTCTCGACCAAACCGCTGTGGCATGAGGGCGTGCACCTGAACCTGGTGATCACCGGCGCCACGATCGTGGCGTTCTCCTTCATCGGCTTCGACGCGATCACCATGTACACCGAAGAGGCCAAGGACGCCTCCATCGTGCCCAAGGCGATCCTGTTCTCCCTGCTGATCGGCGGCACGATCTTCTTCGTCAGCGCGTTCTTCACCCAGTCGCTGTTCCCGGACGTTTCGCACTTCAGCGAGGAGTCCCTGGAAAACAGTTCGCTGCCCGAAATCGCCTTCCTGGTCGGCGGGCACCTGTTCAAGATCCTGCTCACCGCGGCCGCGTTCGCCGCGACGGCGGCCTCCAGCCTGGCCTCGCACGCCTCGGTGTCCCGGCTGCTCTATGTGATGGGGCGCAACGGCCGCGGGCCGATCTCCCGGTTCTTCGGCTACCTGCATCCGAGCTACCAGACCCCGGCGTATGCGATCGTGTTCGTCGGCCTGGTGTCGCTGTTCGCCATTTCGTTCACCCTCGACTTCGTGGCCTCGCTGATCAACTTCGGCGCGCTGATCGCCTTCACCTTCGTCAACCTGACGGTGATCGTCTACTTCGCCTACCGGCGTCGCGAAGTCCACGGGGCACGCCAACTCTTCCGCAACATCGTGCTGCCGGCCATCGGGATCCTGTGCACCGTGCTGCTGTGGGTCTACCTCTCCGCGGAATCGACCCGGTACGGCATCATCTGGTTTGTCATCGGAATCGCCGTGCTACTGGGGATCACTCGGTTCCTCCGGCGGCCGCTGACGATCAACATGGGCGACGCCCACTCCTGATCGACGTGCAAACCCAAACTCACCAGGCCCCCAGCCCCGCGCACCCCCCAACGACGGCGGCCAACCGCTTGATGGCGGAGACGTTGCGGCGCAGGACTTTTGCCGTCATCAGCCACCCCGACGCCGGGAAGTCGACGCTGACCGAAGCGCTCGTCCTGCACGCCAAGGTCATTACCGAAGCGGGTGCCATCCACGGCAAGGCCGGACGGCGCGCCACGGTGTCGGACTGGATGGAGATGGAGCAGGCCCGCGGCATCTCGATCACCTCCACCGCGCTGCAATTCCCCTACCATTCGCCCGACGGGCAGGACTGCGTCATCAACTTGCTCGACACCCCCGGGCACGCCGACTTCTCCGAAGACACCTACCGGGTGCTCAGCGCCGTGGACTGCGCCGTGATGCTGATCGACGCGGCCAAAGGCCTTGAGCCGCAAACCCTCAAGCTCTTTCAGGTGTGCCGGCATCGCCGCATCCCGATCCTCACCGTCATCAACAAGTGGGACCGCCCGGGCCGGCACGCACTGGAACTGCTCGACGAGATCACGAACCGCATCGGGCTCAAGCCCACCCCGCTGACCTGGCCGGTCGGTATCGCCGGAGATTTCAAGGGTGTGCTGGACCGCCGGACCGGCAACTTCATCCGGTTCACCCGCACCGCCGGCGGGGCCACCGCGGCCCCCGAGGAACACATCCCACCGGAGCGGGCCTACGACGCCGCCGGGGACGACTGGGTCACCGCGGCCGAGGAATGTGAGCTGTTGTCGGCCGACGACGGCGATCACGATCAGGACGCCTTCCTGCGGGGTGAGACCACGCCGCTGCTGTTCACCTCGGCGGCACTCAACTTCGGGGTGAATCAGTTGCTGGACAATCTGGTTCGGCTGGCACCGCCGCCGGGTGGGCAGCGCGACGTCGACGGTAATCTGCGGCCGGTCGACGCCCCGTTCAGC
>CAYPTG010000003.1:0-28944 GCA_964413455.1 uncultured Mycobacterium sp.
CAGGCGGCTGGGTGCCCGGCTTCGCGGCAGCAGGCGGGGCCGGGGTGGCCGCGGCTGGCGGGGCGGCGGGGGCCGGGTTAGCGGCCGGCGCGCCGACGACCGCCGGCGGCACCGTCACCACCGGGACCTGCGGATAGAGCACGGCACCCACCGGAGGGCTATACGGCATGTAGGGCGCGACCGGCGGCGCAGCACCGGCGGGAGCAGCCGGCGGCGGCGGGGGCGTGAGCCATACCGCCACATCCCTGCCGTCCGCCGCCAAGGCCACGCTGTCAGGATTGGCGGCCGTCACATCGAAATACAACTTCCCGGTGACCGACGCATCCGGCGTCAACAGTCCCGGATTGACACCCTCAGAGGTGGGCACGTTCCACAGCACCGGATAGCTGTCCGCACCGGAGCGGGCCGCGAAGCCCGGCACGACAGGGATATGGCCACCCTGGATCGCCTGATTGGTCGCGGTGGCCTCCCACAACGATCCAGCCGGTGCGTAGTCGATCTGGTCGGAGCTAGGCCGCAACTCCCCCACCGTCCACGACTGCACCGTGTCACCGGTGGCCACCTCGACCGGGTTCCCCAAATCCGTCTGTTGACCGTCATCCGCCGATGCCAGCGGCATCCCCATAGCCCCGGCAGCGGCCACGGCGGCCCCAGCAAACAGTACGCGCGCAGTCGTCGTCACGGTGTTCTCCCTCCATTGAACTCAAGTGCTGAGGCGAACTCTTTCCTCAGCCGTGCAGAACGCTAACAGGAAAGACGCGACCCGCGGCGGTTTGCCACATCAACGACCCGCCGTTTTTTCGGGGGCCATCGTTGGCGTCAATCCTGGCCCCGGCCCCCGCCGGCCGGGATCATGGGCTCTGACGCAAACACCGCGCCGAACATCAACACCGGAACGGCCACCAATAGTGGAGCTCTCTCCGCTTCTGAGGCGAAGAAAGACAGGGGGCACGGATGGCGATCGGATCTACCCGAAGCACCGCCGCTGAACACCTCGACACGGGAGACCTTGTCGACCTCGAACCCGCTCTACGCGATCCCCGCCTGGACCCGTGGGTGTGGGCGCCCTTCGGGACCAGCGAATCGAGCCGACGCGCGGCAGTCGAAGCCGCCCTCATCGACGCCGAATCCCAGTACGCGTTCATCGAGGCCGTCGAACCCAGCCAGGACGGCACCATCGTCGTGTACAACGATCAGATCAACATCACGGTGCCCGCCGGATACCCCTTCACCGTATTCGAGCCCGGCAACTGATGCCGGCGGACTACCGGCCACCACACCACCAGCTCGCCGCCACTCACTCGCCCAACAACATCACATGACAGCACTGGAGCAAAAGGAACCACCGATGGCGACAATGACAGCCGAAGTCAAAGACGAACTCAGTCGCCTGCAGGTCCACCACGCCAGGCTCCGTTCCGCCGAGGTGTCCGCGCTGCTCCGATTCGGCGGAGGCCTACAGATCTCCGCCGGCCAAGTGATCGTCTCCGTCGAACTAGACGCCGCCAGCACCGCCCGCCGGCTCCGCGCCGACATCTACGACCTCTTCAGCCTCAACACCACCATGCACACCGTGGCCGCCGACGGAGAATCCCGCAACCGCGTCACCTACATCGTCCGAGCCGCCGCCGGCGAATCCCTAGCCCGCCGCAGCGGACTCCTAGACCGCCGAGGCCGACCCGTACGCGGACTCCCCGCCCACATCGTCGGCGGCAGCATCTCCGACATCGAAGCCGCCTGGCGCGGCGCATTCCTGGCCCGCGGAACCCTCGCCGAACCCGGCCGCGCCAACGCACTGGACATCGCCTGCCCCAGCACCGAGGCATCACTGGCGCTCGTCAGCGGTGCACGCAGGATGGGGATACCCGCCAAAGCCCGCGACGTACGCGGCGTCACCCGGGTCGCGATCCGCGAAGAGTCCGTAGCCGAAATGCTGGCCAGGATGGGAGCCCGAGACAGCCTCCAAACCTGGGCAGAACGCCACGCCCGCCAGCAGGCCCGGGTCGCGGTGACCCGCCTGGCCAGCTTCGACGACGCCAACCTGCGCCGCTCAACTCGAGCAGCGGTCGCGACAGCGGCCCGAGTAGAACGGGCACTGGAAATCCTGGGCCCCGACGCCCCCGAGAGTCTCGTCGCCGCCGGCCAACTCCGCGTCCAACACCGGCAGGCGTCACTAGAAGAACTCGCCCGCCTCGCAGAGCCGCCCATGAGTAAGGACGCCATGGCCGGCCGGATCCGGCGGCTACTCGACCACGCCGACCGTGAAGCCCGGCAGCGGGGAATACCCGGCACCGAAGCGGTCCTCGCCGGCCTAGCGAACCCGACGAAAGAACCCACCCCTTCCGTCAGGAGGATCAATTGATCGAACCAATCGACATGCCCGAAGCCGCACTGATCCTCGGCGACCACTTCCCCACCCGCGACGAAGACGCCTACCGGCGGGAAGCCCTCAAAGCCCAAGCCGCAGCGCAATCCTCGGCCGGCGGACGCGCAGTCATGGCCGCCCAAGCCGGCTACACCGACGCCGAGTTCCTCGGCCGCGCCGGCACCGCCCTAGAAGGTGTCTTCGGCCAGCAGTGCGACGGCTTCGACCACGACCACACCCGCCACCGCAACATCGCGGCCTGGCTCCTGTGGGCCGCCGACAACATCGAAACAACCAAGCGGGCACTCAACGACACAGTCCGCGACTACCACGAATCCTACGAACGCGCATTCAGCGAATCCCGCGAAAACGCCTGGCCCCAAATACGTTTAGCCACAATCAAATCCGACCTGGTACAGCAGGCCCAACAGCGCGTAGCCACCCTCTCAGCCGGCTACCTGCAGCGCCACGAACTCGCCCAGCAAGGCGTGGCAAGCGGCGGCGACGCACCAGCATCCCGCCCGCTCACCTAAACCCGATGGGCCACAACAACCCCAGGCAATCGACGTCGAAATTGGTGACGGCACCGCGCAGGCCGCTCTCACCGCGCTCACCACCGCCGGATGGCTGTATTGCCACCCCGACGTCGAATGGTTCATTGACACCGTGTGGGGAGTCCCGATAGGACCAGCCCCCGAACCGCTGCCCTGGACCCCGGCGGCACTCAGAGCCGTCTGACGCGAACGTCGTCGCCCTCGTCTACCGCTGTAGACCGTTCCTGATTACTGAGCAGTTGTGAGTTCTGCTCGGTTGCGGCCCGAACGGTCTTGGCCGCGGGTCGTGCACGCTGTCCGGTGGACCGGCACGCCTGCTGGGCGTGACGGTGAACCGGAGCGGTTTGCACCACCCTGTGTTCTCGGTGTCTTCACAGGTCTAGCCGGTGGAGTGCCCGCGTCCATCCTCTGTTGGGTGCGGGGTCCTGCCGGTCGACGCCTGATCGGCGTGCCGAGTCCACGTCTACCGATCGCGGCCGCCGCGCCGTGGTGGCGGGTGACCGGATCGGAAGTCTGCTGCTGCAAGGGTTTACGCCAGTGCTGATCGCCCCATCTGCTGGTGTATGCGGGGTCGACGGCGATGACCGCGATACCGCGGCGGGTGGCCATCGCGGTCAGGCGGTCCCGGAATTTGGCGGTGGGGATACCGGCGACGGTGCGCCGGAAGGTCTTCCCGCGCTGGCCGCGGCCCATGGTCTCCCGGCCCACGGCGCGGGCATCAGCGAAGTTGAGGTTCTCCACCACGACCGCTGAACACCCACGCTGCTGTGCGGCGTCGAGCAGGGCGGTGATCGCCGCCCGGACCCGGCCGTCACGCCGGGAGGCCCGCAGCCCGTGCACCTCGACGCCGATGGTGATCGGTTGCCCGACAGGGTTACCGGAGGCGTCCAGGACGCACCCGGCGAGGTGATCGGCGTTGAGGTCCACACCGAGGACCCGGCCCTGCCGTAGCTGGTCCAGCTCGGCGGGCGGCTCGGTGGTGATCACCCAGGACGCGTCCAGATACCAGCGGCCCTTGGCGGCATCGAAACTGATGTCGTAGCGCACCGCGTTTCTGCCGGCGACCCGGGCGGCGAGATCGCCGCCCCCGTGGCTGAACCGCACGGGTGCGGCCACCTGCAAATGGGTGCCGTACTTACCGACCAGGGCCGAGGGCACTTTCAGGCGCAGCCGACCCTGATCATCGACACGGATGGTGATGTTTCCCCCGATAATCCCGCTCTCGCCGTCAGCGGTCACAAACAGGCGGGCGGCCTCCCAGCGCGCCCGCCACCCCCACTCGTCGATCCCGGCGGCCGCCAGGTTGTGGCGGGTGCGCCACAACCGTTTCCCGCCCACCGTGACCGCCGGATGCCCGGCGGCGAGATCGGCTTGCCCGGCGGTCAGGCGCTGGCGCAGGCAGGCCAGCCGGCGGGTCTTGGAGAACCGCTCCCCGGCGGTGGCGTAGCCGCGCCGCGGCCGGCGACGGCCGCCACCGGTGGCGTCCCCGGCGGCTGTTTGGCCGGGGCGCAGCGCGCACCGCTGCTCGAGGACCCCGATCGCGCACTGCAGATCCCCCACATGAGCGCCCAACGCCCGCATCCCCAACTGGTACTGGTCCTCGACCGCCCGCGTGATCGCCCCCGCCCACCGCGACGAAGACACCGCCGTCAGAGCCCGCTTACGCTCAGCACGCCACACACCCTGCGCTGCCCGGTCCACCCGGCCCAACCGGACCCGGCCCACCAACTCCCGCCGATACAACGAACCCAGCAACTCACCGATCTCGGTCAACGCCGCGGCCTCCCCCAGCGACAAGGTGCAACCGGGTGCGGAAACGTTTCCCCGACGGACCCGCAGCCACCACCGGAGCTGCAATACGACGCAACGGCCCGCTCATGGACAACACTGTCCCACCAACCACCGACAAACCATCGAGTCCCCAATGACCTGTTCCCGGTTCCCCGGACGGTTTCTGTTGGGTGTTCACGCCGCCGTATGGGTGGTCGTGTGATGTCTTTCGTAGTCGATGGGGCTGCGGTAGTCCAGGGCGCTGTGGCGGCGCACGGGGTTGTAGAAGGCTTCGATGTATTCGAAGATCGCCGTCGCCAATTCTGATCGTGTGGTCCAGATGCGGCGGTCGAGCAGCTCGATCTGCATGGAGCCAAAGAACGATTCGATCATCGCGTTGTCGAACGCCGAGGCTACCCGCCCCATCGAGCCCAGCAAGCCGGCTTCGCGTAGTCGGTGTCCGAACAACCACGAGGTGTATGCGTCCCGCGGTCCGAATGAACCACTGTTCCCACTGGTTTGCGGCGTAGCCTCGCCATGTCGAGGGCATCAGCGACCAGTTCGGTGCGCAGATGGTCGGCGATCGACCAGCCGACCACACGACGCGAGTAGACGTCGAGCACGACCGCGGCGTAGACCCAGCCCTCGCAAGTGCGGTGTTGGGTGATGTCGGTGACCCACAACCGGTCGGGGCCATCGGCACGGAACTGGCGGTTGACCAGATCCGGCCACGATGCGGCCGCGGGTCTGGGGCGACGCCAGCGGCGGCGGTGCACCCCTTGGAGTCCAACGAGTTTCATGCACCGCCACACCCGCTTGTGGCTGATCGCCAATCCGTGGCCGTGGCGTAGCTCGGCGTGCACGCGGCGCACCCCGTAGGTCTGCCGCGAGCCGGTGTGGATCACGGTGATGGCGTTGGCCAACTCCGCATCGGCACGGTCGCGGTTGGAGGCCGGTCGCGTGCGCCACTCATAGAAGCCCGAGGTCGATACCTTCACAACCCGGCAGGCCACCGCGACGGGGAACCCGTCAGCGGCAAGCTCCTGGACCAGCCGGAACCCTATTTTGGGAGGATGTTCTCCCGGGCAAAGTACGCACTGGCCCGTTTGAGGATCTCCACTTCCATCTCCAGAACCCGTTTCTCCCGGCGCAACCGGACCAGCTCGGCACGTTCGTCTTTGGTCAGGCCCTCCTTGTGGCCGTCCTCGACGTCGGCCTGATCCATCCAGCGCCGCAGACAGGACTCACTGATCCCCAAGTCCCTGGCGATCGCGGCGATCGGCTTCTCCCGCAACCGAGCCAACTCCACCGCACGACGACGAAACTCCTCCGGATGAGCAGCAGGCATTCTTCTCGGACTCCTTCCGTCGAGACGATCATCGCCTCAACCTCGGTGTCCGGGAAAGCGGGAACAGGTCACCAAACGAGCGACTCACTACCACCGCCCAACGCACATCCCGTGCAGTATTCGGCCAGCAGTTGCCACCCATCGGTGGAGAGCACCGACGTTCGTCTGGCTCGACCTCACCATCGCACTTGCGCGCCTGAGCCCCATGTTCGCGATCCGCGCTTTCAGGAGTTCAGCGACCACCACTTGTAAAGCCCTGGCAGATCGGTGTCGGCGGTTGCCGGCGACTGCCCTGGGCGGGAACGGATTTCGACGAAGATCAGCCGATCTGTATCGGTCCACCCAACCACGGCCTCCCCGCCGGCGGTGCTCACGCCGCAATACACCGTGCCGCTACTGTTCTGAGCCCCCGCTCGCCGCCACGGGCCCGGGGACTGGATCCTTCCCGGGCACTCCCGCACCGTCGAGTCGGCCATCAACGTGTTCAGCAGCCCGTCCAGGCGGCCAGGATCGGCGACCAGGCTGTACGTCGCCGTCGGTGGCGGGGGTGCCGATGGCGCGGCCGCGCCCGCCGTGGACGCCGGCGAGTTCGCCGATCGCGTGCACTCCAGGCGTGCTGTGACCCCCGTCGCAGCAGGAACCTCCACCGTCTGGCATGCACCCGCCGCGGCGAAATCCCGCGCCAGCATCGCCGTCAAACGTGCCTGTTGCGCCGGGTCTGGAGGGGTGAGGTCTTCCTGGGTGGCCGCCTCCGCCTGCTGGCCGGCGCCATCCTCGGCCCCACCGCCACGCGTGACGGCCATGCCGATCAACGCGATGACCGCGGCGGCCGCGGCGGCGATCACCGCGACCCGCTTGCCCTCGATGCTCAACCGCCGGCGGCCGCGCACCGCGAACGGCCCGCCCGGTCCTGCAAACACCTCGGCGGCCGGCGGGGTGACACCGGCCTCCAACGGAGAGTTCAAGTCGTCGTTCGCTGAATAGTCGTGGCCATTGTGCTGCGAGACCGGGGTAGGCGGCTCCGGCGGCCAGGCAGAAACCGTGGTGTTCCACTCAGGCGAATCCATCAACCCCGACAGCGGCGCCAGCACCGGCAGCGGCGCAGTGGCGGTGTCCTCCCAGCCGGCCAGCTGTTCATCCTCCACTTACGGCCTCCCCCATGTCCCGCCGGACAACACCAATGGAATCGTAGCCGCCGGCGCCACGCCAGCGGGTCGTCGACAACGGAACCGCCGCGGCCCGCGCCGGGCCCCTCGCAGGGTGGCCAGGGCGGTCAGTACCTGGGGGCATTCGAGTGGCCGCGCTGGCCGGTGTCGCCGTCACCCTAAGGCACCTCCACTTCCATGCCGCTTGCCCCCATGCGGGCCGCCTACTGGGGCCACCTGGCGGACGCTCTCAGCACTGCATCGAGTCAGGCGGGCCGAACTTCTTCTCGAGCAAATCCACCGCCTCGTCGATACGGTCGCCGAGAAACCAGGCTGCCACCGTGCCGTCACCTAACTCCGCGACGATCACCGGCCGGTCATCGTTTTCCACCACATCATTGTGCTAGAGACAGCCTGCGGTCGGCACGCTGACACGGAAAACCGAGGCCGGTAATCGTGTCCACGACGGCTGCACCCACATCGGCTAATACCGTCAACAACAGCGTCCAAGTCAGCCGAGGCGGACGAAACCCATTGAAGGAGGTTCGATTACCGTGACGATCGCCGGCTCCCTGCCAGCGGCCACGCTGGCCGACTTCACCGCCGCGGAATTCGAACAGATCGTGCTGGCCAACGCGTCCCGGCGCCGGCGAAACCCGCAGATGTGGGAAGCGCTTCTGTCCCCGCAGGTCATCGAACGCACCCACAGCGCCCTCGTGGACGCCGTCCAGCGCAACACCGCCGCGATGACCGCGCGGCGCGAGGTCGAACAGTCCCGCCAGCTCACTGCCGACACGCACACAACCGCCGAGGAACACGCCCTTGGATACCTGGATTGGCGGCGGCGCGCCAATTCCTTCAATCAGCTCGTCGGGAGCGCGCTCAGCGAGGTCAACAAGCGCAGGCAACATCTCGCCCAGCAGGCCGACAACCGCACTGCGCAGCAGTACCGCCAACAGATCCGTGAGCTGGCGCTGGCCATAGCCGACCACCAGCGGGCCGCCATGGGTAGCGGAGACGGCCCGGCCCAACCCCATGACAGCCGTTTGTGGGAGTGCCTCGACGCCGTGCGCATTCCGCACGGCCGCAGCGACACCCCGACACCGCTGCGTGTTCTCATCGACGCCGAGTGGTGTCCGGCATCGTCAACGGCGTAACACCGCATACCATTCGCGATAGCACCACACATGCGGCTCAGCGACGTACCCGAAAGGACCGTCCAGTGACGACGCCCAGCGCGAGTCTGGACAGAGAACAGCTCATCGCCTTACTCACCGAACTCGGCGCGCTGCTGGACGAACACGGGACGGCGGGAGAGTTGTTCGCTGTCGGTGGCGCGGCGATGGCTCTCGCCTACGATGCGCGGCGGCTCACAAACGACGTCGACGCGGTCTTCGAGCCTAAATTGATCATCTACCAGGCCGCCGAGACCATAGCCTCCCGACACCCGGAACTTCACCCGGGATGGCTCAACGATTCAATGAAAGGCTTTCTGCCCGGCGAAGATACGCATCCCCACCTCATCCTCGAGGTGCCCGGGCTGCGCGTAAGCGTGCCGTCCACCGACTATCTGCTCGCCATGAAAGTCTTAGCCTCCCGCATCGACCGCGACGACGACGACATCCGGTATCTCGCCCACCAACTCGGACTGACCACTGCCGACGAAGTTCTCGACGTCGCCGCGCAGTTCTACCCGCCCGACCGCATCCCGGCAAAAGTCCAGTTCTACATCCACCAACTGTTCCAGTAGCCGGCGCCGCCATGTCCTCTCCCACCGATCTCGCCCGCACTCTGCGTGGACTCGATGAGCACGAATACGTGCGATTCACGGCCCACTGGATGACCGCAGCCGACGAGTTGGATAACGCCGCCGAGTTGACCGGGGACGAAGTTGTGGACGCACTCGTCGCCGCTGCAGCGGCTTTCGTCGCCTACCAACGCTGCGGCGCCGAGCCGGAATGGACGTATCAGCCCGGCCGGGCGCTCAACAATCGCCTCTGGCATCCCGGCGCGCCCGGCATGCTGCCATACTCGATCGTGCACTCTCCAGGGTCGTTCATCGTTCGTGGAATCGCGGTTGCGCGTGACGCTTTGGTGTGCGTTTAAGCCGCTGATTGGCGCCGCGTCGCGGCGCTACCGCGGCTTTTTCGTCCCCGGGATATCAGCGTTGGGCCATTTGTTGGCGATCTCCCGTTTGACGGCATCGGAGAGGTAGGCGTACCAGTCGCCGTCCAGTGGGTTGTAGAACGGCCGGTCGAGTTGGGCTCTGGCCACGATCGCCCAGCCGCGGTCGATGTTGTCGCTCTCGGTGGACACCAACCGGAATCCCATGCCCGCCAACTCCGCGGCCAGCCTGGTTTCGTCGAGACTCACGGCCGGCACCGTGACCGGGGCAACGATGTGCCTGTTGGGGTCGTTATCGTCCCAGTGGACGACGATCTGCCGCAAGGGGCCGTCGTTGGCGATGGTGCAGTAGTACAGCGACATTGGACTTCCTTTTCCTTGTTGGGTCAACAAACGTTCAGAGCGGGGCTGGCGCCTACCACTGCCCGTCCTCGGGATCGTCATCCACGATGAAACCTCGATCGAACCCACCGACCTCGGCGGCCGGCAGCGGACGCTCACCCGGCTGGCGGTGAACGATTTCCCGCAATGCACCCGGCCGGATCTGTCCGCGTAGGTTTCCGTTGTAGGCGTCGTGATGCTTGTCGTACTGCACCATGGCCGGGTCCGGGGAACCGTCCTCGAGATCGAGGTTGACCATTTCCAGATTGTTGAGTTCCCCGATCGACATCGCCAAGTCTGGTTCTTCTACCTTGAACCACTGGCGGCTGTAGAGCTTAGGCACCCGGTTAGACACCGTGTCCCGGTAGGTGCGCCACGCGGTTCTGATGTGCTCAGGCAGGTCGGGGTCGTCGACGTCAGCGCCAGGCGAGTAGGCGAAATACGCCTGGAATTCCTTGACCGTCGCCGCCTCCGGGATGGCCACCACACCGCGCCCTCTGGCCTCTGGCGAGATGGACTGCCCCAGCTGCCGCGCCTTGGGCTGCATCTCGTCGTTGAATGCCTGCTTGAGCGTCATATCGCTGGGCTGGCCGAACGTGATAACCAGCCGGCACATGTTGAGGACGTCACGCGGAATCGTGGCCGCGTACAGATCCTGCGTGGCCAGAATGACATGGATCCGAAACTGCCGGCCCACCTTGAACAGCGCCCGCAGATCTTCCAAGAACCGCTTGTCCCGCAGCGGAAACTCCTCGAATGCCGCGGCGACCTCGTTACGCATCGTGGCGAACTCGTCCAGGATGATCACCCACGGCGCGAAGTCCAGCGGCAGACCAGCGGCCTTGCGTTCCTCGCCGATCTTGCGGCGGCGCGACAACTCCTCGTAGCCGGCATGCACCAACCGGACATGTTCAGCGCTGGACGACGACACCGCCACGATATTCGCCAGGCCCACCAAGCCGGCGTAATCGGAGTTCTTCCCGTCGCCCAGGAACACCGCCGTCCCCTGCGCGCGGAGCTCCTCGATGACACTGCCCAGCAACACACTCTTGCCGGATCCAGTCGGCCCGATGATCAACCAGTGGTGGTAGGTCTTGAAGTCGAATTCCAGCCGCCGGCCAAGCTCGTCGACCCCGATCCCCACAGCGAAATCGCTGTAGCGGCGGATCGCTTCAGCCACCGAAGACACCAGCCGCTGCGGCAGCGGCGGCGCGATCGCCGCGGGGAACGGCTTCTTGCGGGTGGCCGTCACCTTGTCGATCGGCGCCTCCACCTCAACCAGCCAATCGCCGGGCACCGCACCCTGAAGCCGCTGAGTCACCATGGTGGCGTTACGGCGATCCGACAGATAGCCAGGCCGCAACGCGCGCAACGCGTAACTGGCCAGCTGGCCCCGGCCGTCATAGACGACGTCAGTCTGGATCAGTTCAAACGGAAAGCGGTCCGTCAGCAACTGGCGGACACGCTCCAGATCCCCACCCCCCAGAACCACCGCCGGACCGGCCGGCTCCACCACAGGCACAGCGAGCTGAGCAGGCGCCACCGGCAGCACCCCCGGCGGCCCCACAGCCGGTTCCGGTCGCTGGAACACCCAGCTCAACCCCACCGCCACAGCCGCCGAAGCCGGCAGCAATATCGCCGCTACCATCCCCCACTGAACCGGATACGACACCCGCCCCAACAGATACAGCAGCAACCCGACACCCCCCAACAGCAGGCACCCGCCGGTCAAACTGCGACTGGGCATCACCCAGTACGACTCCGCATGCCGCCGACCGCCCGGCGTCGTCATCGACTGCTCCGGACCGCCAGGCAGGCCGCCGTCACCTCAAACGGCGCGCTGGGCGCGCCGAGAAACTGGGCTTCATCTTTCCGATGATGGCCCAACAAGACGGTCTCGTGGGTATCTGACACAACTGCAGCCGGCGGTTTCCAGGTGCACCCGGCGGCGGCCTGGCTACTGGCCGATCAAGTGGCCATATTCAGCTGCCAGCGGTCCAGCCACGGACCGATCAGCTCGGCGACCGGGTAGCCGTCAGTAGCGCTTTGACGGATCGTGATCCCGACCCCGACCGCGGCGCCAGACGGTAGATACGCCCATACTGGGCCGCCCGAATCTCCGGGTGCCACCCGCGCCGCGAACTTGACCTTCGTCGGCGACGATTCGATCACCGGGCCGCAGCTCCTGCCCGTCGCTGCACCCCATTTGCACAGCTTCAACCCGTCATAAACCATCGGCACATAGCCGGCGACCGGAAGGGACGCCCCCACCGCCGAGGACAGGTCGACGGTGCCGGCGGGCTTCATGACAGCGATGTCGGGGTCGTCTCCGTCCTGCCCCAGGTAGCTGGATGCCACGAACTCAGCGGCGGGCACCCACGATCCGGCAGAGGACGCCCGGACCGGGCCACCCACATCGCAATGCCCTGCAGTGAGCATCAAATTCACGCCGCGCTGATTCCGCACCACGAAGCCCGCCGTGCACATCTCGTTGCCAACCAGCAGCGCCGCGCCTGGATACATGCCGGCCCCTGGAGAGGCGCTGGCCGGGGCCGGCAGGAGCCACGCCGCCATGAACCCCACGACGACCACCAATTGCCCCACTGCGCGCCGGCCGGCGCGCCGCGGCCTGCGGCGATCTGGCACGTTGCCCATAGAGCCCAGTAGAACATGTTTGCGCCGCATAGCCCGAATCTCCCTCCTGCCGGCTCACGCGCCCTGGCGGCGCTAGTCCGGGATGTCGATGGTCAGTCCAGCTTCAGTCAATGCCTGGAAGATCAGCAAACGCAGCCGATCACCGCTGAAGTGGCGGATCGGGCCGGTGAGCGCGATCAGCGGGATACCACCGAGGCTGGACACTGCAACCGGCCCCACGACCACCGGTGCGGTCAAGGTTTCGCTGGATTCGCCGACCGGGTTCCCCGCCGCCACGGCGGCCAACGCCGCTTCCGGTGGCATTGCTGTCATACGGCGCAGTTTAATGATCGGCGGGGCGGGTGCCGAGCGATGCGGCGTGTCGCGGGGCTGTTTTCAACCGGCCCGACCTAGCGGGTAAAGCGATGCTATACATGCGTTACATATAGCGGGGAATCAAGTCAGTTGAGACTCCCACCAATAATTGGGTGCGCGGCCAACGCTTTGCGGATCGTCATCCGGTTAAGTCCCACTGCGCGCGCCGCTTCAGCCTCCGATACACCCGAGGTGATCAGCTCCCCCGCCGCCGCCTTCGCCGCGGTGAGAGCATCCTCGTAGGACTCCTTCGCCTCGGCCAGTGCCCACCCTCGTAGCTGTGCGCGCTGGTGGGTGTTGCCGTAGCACCATTTCCGCACTCGTCCCTGTTGCTAAGACGGCTGATGGGGCAGCGGTCGCCCATGTTCGCGCCTATCCGTGTAACCAGGTCGCGGAGCTGGCGGCGCCGATCCAGGTTCTTGACGTTGGACAGTTCGCGCTGCACCCCTCGGGTGCGTCCTCGCAGATCCCGTAGGCGCGCGGCATCACCAGTCGCCCCTTCCCGCCGCGGCCAGCTCGTAGCCCTCCAGGTCGCCGACGTTCTCGTCCCAGCTGGACACGTTGTCGCGCCAGTTCCTGCGCAGTCTCTGGCCGCCGGCGTTGTAGGGCTGGTCGCACCGTGGGCAGTTGACATTGCCATGACCCCGGCACCGGGACACCTCCGCACCGCACTCGGTGCAGTCCCACGCCCAGTATTCCGACCGGGTGATCCAGCCCTCGGCATCCACCTCGGCCTCGTAGTGCCGCATCTGCCGCCCGTCGTAGAGCGTGTAGGAGCTGGAGCTCATCGGGCCACCCCGCAGGATTTCTGGACGTCCTCGCCACCCAGGATTCGGAACACCGAATCCCAGTCGGCCAGGCCAGCCGCGATCAGGTCCATCACCGCGTCCGCCTTGTGGGTGATGTACCGCGTTTTGTCGATGCAGTCCGGGCACAGAGAGGCCGGGGAGCAGGAGCTCATCGGGCCACCGCCGAGCCGGTGTGGTGTGCCTTGGGATGACCCTCAGGCAGGGCGCCCTTATGGCTGGGGTTGGGCAGGTCTGCCAGTGCAGCCTTGGCCTGTACAGCAGACATGGCAATGGCAGCCTCAATGGTGGGATAAACAGACATGTGAAGTGTCCTTCCTGTAGTTGATTAACCTTCACACGCTTCGATGATCGGATCGCGGCTACCGTCGTTGGGAACATTGCGGCCAGCTGTAGATCCGTGTCATCGGCGGGGCCGTAGTAACTCCCATCGATCCGCGCCCTTGGTGGTGACGTTAGACGCCAGCACCCCACCCAAGGGCCGGCGACACGTTCGGCCGGGCGGCGGACTGAGGTTGGGCCCCGGGAATAGGGCGGCGATCAGCCTGCCGGCAAGTCGGCGGTGGTCTTCCAGACCTTTACACTCGCGACGATGCTTACGCCACGGTGCGCGGAGGCCAGGTCGTGGTGAAAGATCCAGGCCGAAACTTCGGCCCGCTCACCCGTCTCCGTGAGGGTATCGCCGGGGATCGCGACCAACAGGCCGCCGCTGAAATCCATGTCTCCTGACGCGGACCAATACCAGCTGCCGCCGTGGCTCGTCTGGATCCTGGGGCCGCCATCTGCGTCCCACACGTAACTGATCCGAAGGCGTTCCCCACCGGGAAAAATGACCACATCACCACAGAGCGGGTTGAAGCCGCCGCAGTGATTCTCAAGCGTTTCCCGGGCCGACTGTCGCTGCGCGGCCAGCTGTAGATCCGTGTCATCGGCGGGGCCGTAGTAACTCCCATACAGGCTCACCCACATCTCCCTTCGATCCGCGCCCTTGGCGGTGACGTTAGACGCCAGCACCCCACCCAAGGGCCGGCGACACGTTCGGCCGGGCGGCGGACTGAGGTTGGAACAGCGAACATAGCCGGCCCGTTGCGTCAGAGTGATCTTTGGTGATCATCAGGCGCTCCTCTTGCGAGGTTCCTCGGCGACGCGCTCGCTCGTCGCTGTGGTTCTGCCCTCACTGTTCGCGGCCGCCTTGTTACGGGCGGTCTTACGGGAACTCCCCAGGCGGTCGGTCGTGCCGGCTGTCTGAGCCGCCGTCTCCAGGGCCGTCCCTGGAACTGCTGACGGGCGGGGGCGGCGCCCTGACTGGGCGCCGACTGGCATGTCCGGCCAGTCACGGAGGTTGCGGGCCGCGTTGATGTCGCGGTCCACGTCTTCGCCGGTGATCGGGCAGCGCAGGACTTTGTCCAGCTTGATCTTTCCCGAGTCCCGTCTGCTTTCCAGCCGGCACGGCGCACCGTCGGCCTGGACGCAGTTGTGGTGGATCTGACTGGAGGGGAACCAGCGATCCGCCACCGTGAGGGTTCCGCCGTGTCGGGCGGTCTTGTAGACCAGCTGCGGTCTCACCAAGCCCATCGCGGCGTCGGAGACCGAGCGGCGGAAAGCCCGCCGCCCCATACCCCGTTTCATGGCAGCCACATCGAGATCCTCGATCACGACATGGCCGTACTCACCGGCCAGCTCCGTGGTGAGCTGGTGGGTGGCTTCCCGCCGCAGATGAACGCACCGGCGGTCGAGCCGGGTCAGCTTGGCTGTCGCTGACGTCCAGCCCCGAGAGCCGGGAATCCGGCGGGAAAGCTGTCGACCGGCCCGGCGGCGCTCACGTAGAGACGCCCGCAGCGGGGCCGGGTTCGCATATTCGACGATGGTCTCTTCGCCGGTGATCTCATCGACGGTCGCAACAGTGGCCAGGGTGCGCAAGCCGAGGTCCACACCCGCGCGAACCGCCGGATTCTTCGGCACCAGCGCGGCGTGTGGGGTCCGCACCGCGTAGTTGACCGAGACGAACAACCGCCCCCACTGCTCGGAGAGTGTCATGTTCAGGATGCGCGCCCGGCCCGACGCCAGGTGCCGCTGAACGCGGCGGGTGTTCTCCATCGACCGAAGACCCCCAATGACCGGCAGGGTGATCGTGCGGCGGTCGCCTTCCAGTCGCATCGTTCCGGTGGTGAAACGCACCCTGGGGCGGTCATTGCGGATCGACTTGAAGCGCGGGAAGCCGACACGTCGCCCCTTGCGGGTACCGGCCTTGCTGGACTTCCAGTTGTTCAGCGCCGTCACCGCATCAGCGATGCCCGTGGAGTAGCACTCCTTGCTGTTCTCAGCCCACCAGGGGGCCACCTGGTCTTTGACCCGGTTCCACTCCTTGCGTAATGCCCCGAGCTCCCAGGCCACCGACGGGTGATCAGGGTCGATTTTCCTGGCGTCCATGTCGGCTTTCACCTGCCCCAGCGCCCAATTGAACGCTCTACGGCGGGCACCGAAATGGGCGCGGATCACCGAGCGCCGTTGCGGGTCGACCGGCCACTGCACCTCGAACTTCGCCGCGGTAGTCGACCATCCAGTGGGCAGCGACACACCCAGCTCACCGCCGCCGGCGTAGCCGGCGACATCACCGGAATACAGCAAGAACAGTGTCGACACCGCCTCCACCGCAGCCCGGTGGGGCTCGAAGTCGGCCCCGACATCGACCCACCGTGACGCCGGGACGGTCCCGCCGGAGCGAGGGCGGCCCAGGAGCTGAACACCGCCGGTTGCCTGGGCGACCCTGGCGGCCTGGGCGCGTGTCCGCATCTCGACGATCACAGCGACTCCGCCGCCGCCATCATCCTGGCTGCCCGATTGACCGCGGCCCGCTTGCCATACAACCGGGCGCAAAACGAGGTCAGGATCTCGGTCATATCCCGGACCAGATCATCATCAACCTCGGCGTCATCCACGACCACCAGTCTGCGGCCCTGAGCCGACAACACCGCCTCGATGTACTCCACGGCGAAGCGTGCGAAACGATCCCGGTGCTCCACCACGATGGTTCCCACCGAGGGGTCCCGAAGCAGCCCGAGGAACTTCTTGCGCCGGCCATTGAGGGCCGACCCCACCTCAGTCACCACCCGGTCTACCGCCATGCCCTGCCCGGTGGCCCACGCGGTCACCCGAGCCACCTGGCGGTCGAGGTCGGACTTCTGATCGGCCGACGACACCCTCGCATACACCACAGTCTCAGCACCGGACCGTTCCACTGCAGTCGGGGAATCCACCAGGATCAAACCGCCCACCTTGCGGGCGGCCACCGGGAGCTTCCCCTCATGGAACCAGCGGTACGCAGTCACCCGGGCAATACCCTGAGATTCCGCCCACTCAGCCAGGTTCACATGACCACCATAGCGCACTACTACTAGCTATAGCATGCTATAGCTACAGCAGCCGCTATCCCCGTGGGGAGCGCCCGGCCCCGAGGCCTGTTGCCCTGTTTATCGCCGGCTTCCGCTCCAGGGCGAAGCGGTTCCAATTGTAAACTTTGTCGTATGGCGAACACCGCGAAGCCGAACCGCGCCCAGGAGTCTCAACTTGAGGAACTGCGCCTGGCGGCCATCCTGCGGAAGGAGTCCTATCGCCTCTACCTGGCGAAGTTCGCCGAAGCGCTGGATTCTGGAGCGGGCCCCAGTCTCATCGCCCGCTATGCCGACATCAGTCCGCAAGCCGCGAACAGCATGCGAGTCCGGTTGGCGGCCACCCCACCGGATCTGGACGCCCCCGGTTCGGTGACCGACGTCTTCGAGCGGCTTCGCTGGACCGGCCCACACGCCGGCCCCCCGGAAAATCTTTAGCACGAATCTCGTGTCAGATGCCAAAACTATAGATTAACTGTAGCCTCAGATGCATGGCGACTGATCGACGGGCACTACGGCGACAGCTGTTCGCCGTCGCCGCCGAACAGGCCGGCTACTTCACCGCCGGCCAAGCCAAAGACATCGGCTACACCTACCCAGCCCAAGCCCACCACGTCAAAGCCGGAAACTGGTTGCGCGTCCACCGCGGACTATTCCGGCTCGCCGACTGGATCCCCGGACTGCACGACGACCTAGCCATGTGGTCCCTATGGTCACGCCGGCGGGCCACCGTCTCCCACGACACAGCCCTTGCCGTCCATAACCTCGGCGAATTCGAATCAGCGCGGGTGCACCTCACCGTCCCCGCAAACTTCACCATGAACCACCCAGCCCTCACCCTGCACCACAGCGAACTACCCGACAACGACATCCAAGACCACGGCACCTACCGGCTCACCACCCCCACCCGAACCCTGATCGACATCGCCGCCGGCGCACCAGACGAACACCAACTCGCCCGAGCAGTCACCGAAGCCCACACCCGCGGCCTGACCACCCTGCGCACCCTCCGCGGGCGCGCCGAAGCCGCCGATACCCGCGCAGCGCTCTACATCGAACGCGCGATCCACCTCGCGCAACTTCCAACCAACGAGATAGGCGACATATCGTGACCGAATGCTGCAACGAACAGCCGACAATGGCCACTGACAGGTGGGCGGACCGCGACACCGTTCAGTCCTCGATCGCCGCGCAACTTGCCAGCAACCACGGCCACTCCTGGATCTACATGGACGACGCCCTGCGGAACGAGTACCTCGCCGACGCCGACGCCCTGATCTCCCAGGGCATGACCCCCTACTGGGAAGACCCCCACATACCCGCCAACCCCTCCCCGCAGCTGGAAGCCGAAATCTTCGAATTCGACTGCGCCATGACGTGGTTCATGGAATACCTCGACAACAGCCACCCCGGCTGGGCGGAAAACGGGCAAACACCCGCATCCCATATCGAACAAGCCGACCCCCGAGACTGGGACGCGTGGGTATCGGTCGCTGTGACCGCCTCCGAAACAGCCAAGCAACTATGGAGCCAGCGGCTGGCCGAGATGTCAGAAATCCCGCCCGTGACCGACACCCACCGCGCCACACTGCCCCCGCCGGCGGCATCGGCACCGCCGGCCCTGCTCGGCGGAATCCTGCGCGAACGCGTAATCTCCGCCGCCGGAGCGGCACTGGCTCACCGCCACGGCCGCAACTGGCTGGACCTCCCGGCCGACGCCCGGGCCGCCTACGCTAGCGACGTCGAATCGCTGATGGCCGTCGGCCTCGTCATCTCTGAATAGCAGCCGACGCTCGCTTACGTTGTGAGGGCGGGTCAGATGGAGACGTGGTTGCTGCCATGGTTCTCGCCGCCGCATGAACAGTCGCACGACGGGCCGACCGCGGCCATGCACACCCCATTGCACTCTTTGGCGTCGTTCACCCGACCCTCTAGCGCGGTGAACTTGAGGAACTTGCGGTGCACCGGGCAGTTCAGACCGGCGGCGAGGAGTCCAGCGGCGTTATGCCCGTTGTAGTGGATCGGCACCGTTTCGTCGCCGCGGCCTACGTATGCGCCGTCAACGACGCGGCGGGTGGAGCAGCCCGAGATGGGGCACCGGCCGAAGTAACGGTCGTAGCGGGTATAGCGGGTTGTGGCGCTGTACCCGATCGCTTGCATATTTTCTAGTCTAAGGCCTTCGCCAGCAGGCTGAGGTCGCGACATCCTGGCGGCCTCGTCATCCGAAAAGCCTTCGGAGCTGCGGCGTCCCCGGTTGGCCGCCAGAGGTGCCGGCGGCCGATCAGCAGCCAGGTATGTCTCGGGCCGGCAGGAGATCCAGCCAACGGCACGAGCTAATTGGGCTACCCCATGATCGTGTCGCCGACACAGGTGACTTTGCCCGCTGCCTAACGTGGACGCTGATCCACCCTCGACGGGCCAGGCGCGCCTCGGCGGCGAGGGCGGTCACCGGAAGATCATTTCCGCGGGGGAGGAAAACCGAGCGATGCCCGAGGGTCAAGGGTACGACATCACGATCATCCTGATGTGCCAGGGATGCAGCCACGACGCCATCGTGATGGTTCGCAACGGCGGGAGCGGAGTGACCCTGCGCTCCCCTACCGTCTGCGACGACGATCACTCCCGCATCACCCTCGCGCTACAGCACGGATTCTCCACCCACACAGAACGGGAATATGCCCGCCTCCACTCCCTGACCTACCACCCCAGAACACGGGTCAGGGACGCCTGCTGGATCGTCCGATTCGACATGTCCGACGCCCTAGCCCACCTCTGACCATCCCCGACAAAGGAAAATCCCAATGAGCCACCTACTCGAATCCAGTCGCGTATACCCACCAAACCACCACGGCGACAACAGATTTGAAGCGGCATGCATGTGGTTCGCCCGCTGCGGCCGGCCCGCCAACGGAGTGGCCGACGCCGGCCCCGCAGGCCCAACACCCATCTGCCGCCGATGCGCCGAGCATGCCGGAATCACCGAGTTCATCGTCGGCGGAGTCGAATAAATCCCCCCTATCGCAGCCAAGGAGGCCTACAGAATGAGCTGGCTCGCCGACGCAGTCAACGTTCTCCAACAAGAAGCCGACCTCGCCGAGGACGCCCTCGCGAGCGGCGACACGAACCACCTCAAAGAGGCGCTGCAAAGCCTCCTCGACGCGGCGCGCGGTGTCGTAGACAACTGGTCAAACTGCTGAGCTCTGGCCCAGAGTAGATCCACGCCACCGCGAAGGCGGTGAAACACTGACGGCCTCGATGGTCCAGCGCGGCTATCGCTCAATCGTGAAACGATGCACCGGTGAGCATCTCGCCGTTGGGCCAGCCAGGACCTGACCGTGTCCTCGCCGCCGGCGACTGGGACACCAACACCACCCGCGCGGTCGCGGTGATCCAGTCCGCCGGCATGCGCGGAATCGACACCGTGCTCCAGTGCGGCGACTTCGGGTTCTGGACACCCGGGCCCGCGACCAACCAACACCTGGACTCTATCGAAGCAACCTGCGAGCGCTTCGACGTCACATTGTTGTGGGTGGACGGTAACCATGAATGCTTCCCTGCCCTCTACGCCCTGCCTATCGACACCGACACAGGCCTACGGCCAGTACGCCCACACATCTACCACCTGCCCCGCGGGTATCGCTGGACCTGGCACGGCCGAACGTGGATGGCGTTAGGCGGGGCGCATTCACTAGACCGCCACGCCCGCACCGAAGGCCGGTCCTGGTGGCCAGAAGAATTCCTGTCCGACGCCGACATGGAACGGGCGACCACCGGAGGGCCGGTCGACGTGATCGTCGCCCACGACTGCCCCGACCGGGTGGACATCCCCGGCCTGGCCCCGCCCGGCTTCTACCCAGCCGCCCAACTCGCCGACGCCGAGGCTCACCGCAACCTCGTCGGAAAAGTCGTCGATGCCACCAGACCAGGAGTGCTTCTGCACGGGCACTACCATGTGCGCCACAACGCCGTTCGCCCTCTCGCGAACAGAGCAAGCACCGCCGTCATCGGGCTGGCCGACGACACCGCGGACCCCCGCGACAACATGCTGCTGTTGGATCTGACCAAAGACGAGTTATTCAGCTTCGCGAATTGACGACTAACCACGGCGCCATGAGCACCGAACCGCCCGTCGCCCCGGCCTACAATATGGCGGTGGACGACGCACCGCTGATCACACGAGCACAGGCCGACGAATGGGCGGGTGAACCACTACGCGCGGCGATCCCTTTCTCAACCATCCCCGAAGCCATCGACACGATCGTTAACGAATCGATCCGAAGCCAGTTGGCTTCTCGGCCGCCGGCGATGTCCTAGGACAGTGGTGACGCGGATTTACGCATGGAGGATTTGTAGGGCGAGACGGTGCGCTCCTCCAGTCGCCACTGCTTCGCCGGGTAGAGACGGCGGATGTCTTCGTAGCGGCCGGTGATGCATTCGACAGTCAGTGAGCTGTCGGCGTCGCGCGGTACCGCCCGGTATTCGGTCTGGTAGTCGCTGAGGCCCTCTGAGTTGCCAACGAGGTAGCCGGCCAGGAGTCGCCGCAGGACGTCGGTCAACGTCTCACCCTCGGACTGGGCTTTGACGTGGCCGGCGTCCCACTCGGCGTCAGGGATGCGGATCGTGCGGCGTGGTGCTGTCACGACGCCGCCGCCTCCTTGGGGAACCGGAGGACACCTCGATTGCAGTCCTGTGCGTGGAAATCCGCGCGGCCGCTCCACGCGTGGAACCCGCAACAATATGGCGTCTCGCAGCCGTCTTCATGGTCGGCCGGATACACGGTCCGGCCGGCGTTGGTCATGGTGTCACCACCTCACCGCCGCGGAAATGAATCGGACCGCCGGCGAACGCCGCAGCGATCTCATCGAGATTCATCTCGCCACGGAGCCGCCCGCCAGTGCGGTCAGCAATCGCTCCGCTCAAGATGCCCAAACCGGTCATCGGAGTGGCGACACGATCTGTGGACTCCATGTCGGGGTGCCAGTCGCAGACGGTGTGATTCCCATGGTCAGGGTGGCAGAAGACGCGGAAGTTCGTGCCGATGGTCTCCCGAATCCGTTCTCCGCAGTTGGCGCATTCACCCGCGTCTCGGTACTCCACAGGCGCCGACTCGGCAATCCACCTCAGGATAGTGTCCAGCTTCCTCGGCTGGTTTCGGACCTGCCGGTCAAGTTCCCCGATCCAGGCGCTTGCGATGCGTCCGCCTCGATTGAACTGGATGTGCAATGTCACCGCCCCGGTCTCACTGCGCGGGTCGCGCCTCTCCATCCGGGCCACTCCGCCGCGCTCCGGGAGTAATCGCCAGCCGTTTTCGCGGGCCGCTTTGCTGATTGTGGGCCATGCCACCCATGGGGCTGCGGGGCTGTCATCTACCTTGTTTGTCATGCTCTGATGATACATCATGAGCATGTCGCCACAAGGCGATCTGGGCGGGTGACTGTCGCGCTCATGCGGACACACTCAATGCCAAAGCGTCGCGAACCGCGGCGACAACTTCGCTGCGCTTCTTGGTGATCGGCCAGTGTCGAACCTCGATGCCTTCTCGGTTCGCGACGTCCACCTGCCAGCCGATCCACACGTCGGGATTCTTGCGCCACCACTTGTCTCGGACCCCAACAAGGCCACCTCCTGGGTGGCGAAGCGTCATGCCTCGGCTGACGCCGTACTGAACACGGCCGTAAGCAGACTCGGCGTACGGCCGCTCGGTTACACGGACTTCGACACCGATCTCGCTTAGGTCTGCGGCGAGGCGCTCCCACCGTGCGCTAGTTGTCATGCTCATATCGTACATCTTGAGCATGATAAAGCAAGGGGTGCGCGGCGCGTTGCATTGCAAGGCGTATTGGCGGCGTCAGAGCTTCAGGCCTTCGATGATGCGCTCGAAGAACAATTCCTGCGCTCCGTACCGGCCGCCAGGGAAATACTTGCCGACGACGGCCTCGAGCTGCTCCTGCGTCCGGACATCTATCAATCGGCACAGCGCCACGGCGTCATCACGGTCGCCGGCAGACTGCCGGGCAGCCATCGCCTTCATAGCGAGGACATACTCCGGGGAGGCGATCTCCAGGGTCAACGCCGGCCCGATCCATTCCGAGCGGGGATGTTCGTCTTGCACCGGGGGCAGCAACTGCAGCACACCGTCACTGAGCCAGTGCGGCCCTAGTCCGTTCTTCTCGGCGACCACCGCGGCGGCCTCCAGCACGACGTCGCGGGGAGTGAACATGCCGTCGATATCGTCGGTAACGCGGTCGGCCCGGTACGCCAACGCCATCGCCGCACCGCCGACGACGAATACCCGGGCTTCTCTCCCGCGGCGCTGCAACTCGACGTCGAGTTCTGCGAGCAGGGCGCGGATCTGTTCGGCGTTGAGGTCTCTGCTCACCACGATCACACTCCCTGCAGGTTGCCGGCCGGCAGAATCACGTTGCGGACCCGCAATTCCACAGGTGTACGCAGGTAGTCCAACCAGCGGTATTTCCCGCTGTCCAGCGGGTCGAACAGTGTCGGGCAGTAGCGGGAATCATCGAAACACCACTGCAGCATTGAAGTATCCGAGACCCGGTCGCGGCCCGATATCCATGCGACCCCACCGAGCACAGCGTCCCATCCGCCGGATCCGGCGCTTCCCGGGTCGGAGTGAATCTCGTCGATACGCCGTTGGTCTTGCTCACGGCCGGACCTAAGGACCACTTCCCGTAGAAGCCTCACAGCGAACCGTGGATCCTCGCCGGCGGCGATGGTCTTCGCGAGCTCCCTGTAGGTGAACGCCGGCGCGCTCGCGGGGGACGATGGCCAGGCCTCTGCAGCGCTCATGCTCGCCGCCGGGTCGCACTAGTGGTGCCGCCTGAACGCCGCGCTGGCCGCATTACGGCCGCCGTTTCGGCCTGCATGCTCATCGCCAAAGTTGTTGGGCGCAGACCGATTCCGAAAGCGGGGGCCGCTTTGAACAGAGGGCGCAGCCGCAGTGATGCCGCCGCATCGTCTGTCATGCCTGCATCTTCCTTCAGTTGTCCGACAATGCGCCGGCCGCCGGCTGTCTGCGTGTTCATCAGGCGACGAGCTGGCTGGAGATCTGTAGGGCACCACGGCCTGACGCCAGCCCGAGGGACCGCAGCCGCGACAGACTGTTGCGGAATCCACCTGATCCCGGGCTGTAGCCGGTCTGCATGGCGATCTCCTTCGATGGGCACAGCGCGGCCGGGCTGGCCGGCAAGATAGTTCAGGATGAGTCTTTCGGCTTTGCCGAGCTGCGTTCCCCACCAATCGAGCAGATCCGGGCCCTGCGGTGGGAGTGGTTCCCACACCCCGAGCGCGGCCACGCCGGCGGCCGTGATGCCGATGTCCACGCGACCTTCGATAAGACCCGCCGTGCGTAGCTTGGACAGCGAGTTTCGGTAACCGCCGCTCTTGTGGCTGCGGCGAGTCAGCAGCGCGACTTGCGTGGTGCTCCGGACGCCGTGTTGCGCCAGCACAGTGAGGATTTCACGCTCGGCTCGGCCGAGCGGGGGCGGCGGGCCTGGGTGCGCTGCCACTGCGGCGGGACGGTTCTGTGCAGGGGCTGGGGCAGTCGCCACGGAGGGGGTGGCGCCGTTCTTCAGTTCCGGCTGATCGCGAGGAAGGGGGTTCTGTGCTGTCGCGGCGACCTGGGCGAGGGCGGCTTTGAGGTCAGCGGCATCGGCGATCAGTTTCCTTCCTAGCGAGTCCAGCTGGGCCGCAGTGTGATTCATGCGGTTGATGTCGGCCTCGGACACGACTGGCACTTTCACGCGGAACCGCTCCGGGGGTTGGTTCAGCGTCGCAGCAAGCAGTCGCTGTTCGAGTTCGTTGATGCGGGCATGCAAGTGGTCGGCCTGCGGGGCGCCAGTGGGGCCGGGCGGGGTTTGGTCGAGTTGGGCGTGGATCTCGGCGACATCGACGTGCGCCCATTCCGATGGGACGATCCGCCGCGCACCGGCTCTGGGGGTCGAACTGGAGTCGAATGTGCCGCGTTGATGAACCTGGATCCGTTGGGTGACACCGAGCCACTCGGGTGACCAAACCCAGGCGTGGCCGACCGGCAGCGAAGGCAGTGACGCCTTCAGTTGTTTCGCTTGTTCAGGGTCGGAATGCGAGCTGACCCAGTCGTCGACCGCGCCGACGTCCTGGGGTGCGGTCAGCCCCAGAACGATCAGCGCATCCACCTGGGAGAGAACCGATTTCGACAGCGCCGCCGGCCGCTGGCTGATCATCGTGACGCCAAGTCCGCGGATGCGTCCGCGGCGCACGATGTCCTCGGCGGCCCCTAGTAGCCGCTCAACGCCGGCATAGGACCGTTGGGGGGCGACCTCGTCGGCTTCGTCGATGACCACATGGTGGGGCAGCCGATTCCGCTGATACAGCGTTTCGAGGAACTCTGCCGCGAACCGGCGGCGATCGTTCTTGCGCAGCACTGACATGTCCAGCACGGCCGGGAACCGCCGTTCCACGAGGATCTCCGCGATACGCCCACCCGAATCGGCGGTCAGGGGCACATCGCCGTGCTCACCTCCGAAAATCACCACCGGCAGTCCCGGAGATTCGCCGTCCGCCGATGAGCGCAGTCCATACCAGGCGCCGGTCGGGTCGAGGACGGTTGTCGGGACACCGGACTTGATCAGCCCTTCGACGACGACGGCGGCGGTGTGCGTTTTCCCCCGCCCCTTCTTCCCTAAGATCCCGAAGGTGGCAGTCACCGCGTCCAGGGGCAATGTGAAGTCGTCCGCGAGCTGGATCGCTGACTGCGATGCCGCGGGATCCCCATCGATCATGCGCCCCCCTGGCTAATTGCTGGTCATAAGGCAATTTCCGGTCCCTTCAGTATGACAGACCCGGCGGCGCGGACGGCGTCTTGAATACCCGAGTCGTCATCATTTCGCCTCGGGACAGCAACGCGAGAAGAGCCTCAAGGTCAGGTGATCGTCCACGACGCGAAGCGGCGGCGAGTGCGATCAACCACCGAGACAGAACCCCGCCAACAACGCTGCCTGCTCCGCAAGGTAGCCGGGATTCCCCTGATCCCTCGTCTGCAGAACCGCAACATAGGCATACCGGCCCGGCTCCGGTACCACCACGATCCCCATCCCGGGCTGCGTCTGCGACTCCCCCGGCCCGGCCCACGACTCCCCCGGCCCGGCCCACAGCCCACTGAACTCAATCCGAAACGCCGGCCTGCCGCACACCACGGCGGCCTCCATCTCCGCAGAGTCGGACATCTGTGACAGCGTGCCGGTCAGGCTCTCTGCATACGCACGCCCACCCTCGGTCAGCCGATCGACGCTGACAATCACCGTCGGCGTATAGCCCGCTTCCCGAAGCCCCGGATTGGCCAACATGCCTCTGTCCGAAGGATATTGCGGCAACGATGCGCCGAGCTCCGTATAGCCCCAACCCGGCATCACAGGAACCGACACAGCGGACTCGTCCTGCGCAGCCCTGGCCAACGTGACCGTCGCGGGCTCGGCCACCGGCCCACCACTAACCACCGCGGTCGAGCACCCCGCCACCAAGGCCGAGGCAACCAGCGCTAGCATGAACCGGGACACGACACCCGGCCGGCGGCCCACCGGCACGCGAACTCCAGCCACATCAGCGTCACGCATCGATCCACTCCCCTTCAGCGGTCCTGACGTACATCCCCGAAAAATCCCCGCGCCGAACCCTTTCCATCACCGCACGCTCCTCCGGCGTCGGCGGATGCAACCGCACATAGGCGATGGCCCACCACTTGTTCACCACAGCCTGTACCGGAGCAAGATCGAACGTGTCATCCGCCTCAGCGAGCGCGATGCGGAACTCCGCGGAGAACTCCACCAAATCGTCCGGCGCCAACTCGGCGAGCACCGCACGAATCGCCGGGCCGCTACGCTCCACCCCAACCGAGTTCAGCTCACCCACAGCATCCTCACCTCCGCCAGGTCAGCCCTTCAAGCGCTCGCCGCTGCACGGCATTTGACGACCCAAAGGGCTGGCATTATGACGCAATCTATAACATAATTTCGGCATGTTCTTCAAGATCATGGGTATCGCCTGCGACGTTTGCGACGAAGAGATCCAGGAAATCGGCCGCGACGCTACAGCTGCTTGCGTCACAACACACGCCCGCCAAGAGGGCTGGTCAGTGAGCTCCGCCGGCCACTTCTGCCCCGAACATCGGCGCCGAAGCGCGAAGGCCAGCACCACCTAAAATCCGCTAGCCGGCCGGCTGAAATCCCAACAACTCATTCGCCGCCGCAGCGCACTGTTCCGGGCTCTCCGAAACACCCCAAGCGCACGAGGAATCCCAGCACACACTGTCCAAGCCCTCCGCCTCAGCACGGACCCGGTCGACATCGGCGGCAGCCTCCTCCGACGACGGATACGGGCCGGTCACCAAAGCCGCGGATCCGTCGGGATGGATGGCACTGACATAGAAGTAGCGGGTCGGGGTCGGTGCCGCCAGCCAACCGAACACTATCGCGATGGCGCCGAAGGCAGCCAAGGCGCTCCCGCATTGAGTCAGCGCGGCAACGTGGGTGTGCTCGCCAACGACGCCGAACAGGATCCCGAGAATGAGAAAAAACATACCGAGCCCGCCCCTCTTGCAAGTTTGCCTGATCAGATATCCAGTCTGCGCGGCGACGCCCGGCCAGGCCAAGTCGACACGGGCCGCCGGCCACCCTTTCCTACCGCCGAAATACACAGCGCGCGGTAGACGCCTCGCGGTGGACTTAGTGCGACATGTTGTACATGTGCTCCGGGTCGAGATCCAGCTCCCCAGGCCAGGTCACTAGGCCGTCTAGAACGCGTACTCGGTTGAAGAAATGCTCGTGGCGCAAGCTCTCGAACACGCCCGGGTCCTCCCGATCAATGAGGTGCGACAAATCGATCGTCCTGACCGTCCAATCGGCGAACTGCACGATGACGGACTTGGTGGAGAAGTCAGGGATAGCGTTGACGACATCCCACGGGTGGTCGAAGCCCTTCTTGATATCCTCCATCAGTCTATCTTCCCTGGGTTGCGCCGATCGGCGCAATCGTCCCACGCCCGTTTGAGCGCATCGGCGTTCTTCGTTGCCCAGTCACGAATCTGCTCGTCCTGCTTCCGGCCAAGACTTCCCTGGTGCGGGTTTCCATCCAACAGGTAAGTAGCGTTTTTCTCGGCGTAGCGTGCATGGAAGTGCGGCGGGGGATGATCCTCGAAATTCATCGTTATCGTTATCCCGAAAATCACAGCGAGTGTCGGCATTTTCCGACCTTACGCCGGGCACCGTTCAGTCCCTATTCCCGACACGGACGGTGCATCGTCCCACGGCGATGGTCGGACGTTGGTGAGGTCGCGCTCCTCGATGTAGATCCCGCGTGTTTTGAAAGCGGCCGGCGAAGTACAACATCGCCCACCGACGGGCCTGCTAATTCTTACCGCCGAAATGCGCAGCGCGCGATGGACGCTGGACTTAGCGCAGATACATCTGAAAAAGGAAATCGCATGTCAAGTGCCCAATCCGGAGAGACTGGCACAGATCTCTGAAATAGGGGCAATCTACCAGCCCCATGCATCGGCCAGCCTGGCCGACTTGCATCCAGCGGATCTCGCAGCCGGTAAAGCTTGCGGCAGGGGGCCGACCCTGGCCCGTCACGGCGCCGGGCTATGAACTGGGGGGTCCTGCCAGGCGCCGAGAAGTCAGTAGCTGAGCGGCTTTCCATCGTGGATACCTCCACGGCAATGACGCGGATATCCACCTGGGTTGAATTCGACCGTGCCGCCGCCGGCTTCGCATTCAGTGACCGACACGGCGTCCTCGGTGTTGTCCTCACTGTCGGGCATTCGCGACCTCCTTAACTGAACCCCGCTGCTGCGGCCACGGCCCTTATCTCTGCAGGCACTGTGACAGCTTCGGGCGCACCGTCCACAGCGGTGGCGGGGTCTTTGAGGCCGTGCCCGGTGACCGTGCACACCACCGTCGAGCCGGGCCGCACCCAGCCGTCGTCGACGGCCTTGAGTAGGCCGGCGACGCTGGCCGCCGACGCCGGTTCGACGAACACGCCTTCTTCGCGGGCCA
>CAYPTG010000004.1:0-27985 GCA_964413455.1 uncultured Mycobacterium sp.
GAAGGGCATTACCCGAGTGGTCACCCACGGCACCTTTGAAATCGACGGTGGCAGTTGGAATGTCGACAACAACATCTGGATCGTCGGAAACGACACCGAGGTGGTGGTGATCGACGCCGCGCACGACGCCGCCGCTATCGAGGATGCGGTGGCCGGCCGCAACGTCGTCGCGGTGGTGTGTACGCATGGCCACAACGACCACATCACCGTCGCTCCGCAACTCGGCACCGATCTTGACGCACCGGTGCTGCTGAACCCGGCTGATGCGATGCTGTGGGAAACCACCCACGGCGACAAGCCATTTCGGCCGCTGCAGGACGGGCAAGTGCTCACCGCGGGCGGTATCGAACTGCGGGCGATCGCCACCCCGGGCCACTCCCCCGGGTCCACCTGCCTGTACGCGCCCGAGTTGGGTGCGGTGTTCTCCGGTGACACGCTGTTCTGCGGCGGACCTGGCGCCACCGGGCGGTCCTACTCCGATTTCCCGACCATCCTGGCCTCGATCAAGGACAAGCTCGGCCCACTGCCCGCCGACACCGTTGTCTATACCGGGCACGGCGATTCCACGACCATCGGCGACGAGATCGTGCACTACGACGAATGGGTGGCCAGAGGCCACTGAAGCGTTCCTAACCCAGCTCCGCGGTGCTGCGCGGGTCGATGATGATCTTGGCGTGCTTCTCCGGGTCGCCCAGCGCGGTGAACGCACCCGCCACGCCGTGCAGACCAACCTTGCCGGTAATCAATTGTGCCGCATCGAGTTTCCCGTCAGCCAACATGTGCAGCGTGTCGTGGAACTCCAGCGGTGTGTAGCCGAAGACGAACCGCACGTCGACCTCTTTGGCCAGCGCCATGGTGGGCCGGAAGTGGTCGGTGCCCATGCACACGCCCACCCCGATGACCCGGGAGGCCAGCGGCGCGCCGGCGATCACGCCGTCGATCATCCCCGGCACCCCGACGCACTCGAAGATGATCGGGCGCTTGGGTCCGGCCGCCCCGGCCGCTTCGGCGGCCCGGTAGACGTGCGCCCAGCCGGGGAGCCGGCGCAACTTGTGCATCGACGACAGCGCGAGATCGTAGAGCTGAGGCGCCGCGGTGATCACCCCCTTGGCGGTGATCTTGTCGTAGGGCGAGTCGACCGCCGGGTCGACGACGACGTCGGCCCCGCAGCGCCGGGCCAGATCGCGCCGGGCCGGGGAGAAGTCGCTGGCGATGATGGTGGATACGCCCGCGGCCTTGAGCTGACAGATCACCGCCAGACCGACCGGTCCGCAGCCGATGACGAGGGCGGTGTCGCGTTTCTTGATCTCTGCGCGACGCACCGCGTGCAATGCGACGGCCATCGGTTCGGTGAGTGCGGCAACCTCGGCCGACAACCCGTTCGGCACCGGGAAGGTCATCGACGCCTCGACCAGCACCCGCTCGGCGTAGCCGCCGGGCGCCAGTGGGGACAGGCCGGTGAGCTGCACACCGCCGTTGCTGCGCACCAGCGGGAAGGACACCACCGTCATGCCTTCTTTGAGGTTCTTGGGTGTCTTGGGTCCGCGCTCGGTGATGACGCCGGAGAACTCGTGGCCCATCACCGTCGCGGTGTCACCACGCATGAAGTCGGGGTATCCCAAGGTCTCCATCACACCGGTCAGCTCGTCGGCGTGGTCCTTGGCGTGCAGGTCCGAACCGCAGATCCCGCAGGCCGCGACATCGAGCACCAGCTGCCCTTGCCCTGGTTTCGGGTCGGGCAGCTCCACCACCGTGAGTGTCCCGTGCGCGCAGCTGACAGCCTTCATCAGGGCAGTCTAGGTCAGCCGGTATTGGCTACCGCCCGTCTAAGATCCGGCTCTTCTCCACCTCGAACTCCTTGGCCGTTAGTGCGCCCGAATCCCGCAGCGCGGCAATGGTCTTGAGCTGCTCGATCCGCACACCTTCGTCGGTCGGGGTGTACGGACCTGAGCTGTCGCGGGGCTCGGCCACTGCGGTGAGATCAACAGATGTGCCGGCCCGTTCCGATCCACGCGCACGCCGGCGGAACCACCACGCCGCGATGCCGAGGTCCACGCTGATCATCGACAACGCGGCGAACACCCACAACGGGGCGTCCAGCGAACGGGTCCGGCCGAACGCCAGCTGCGGCTCGATGTAGCCGTTTACCTGGCCACCGGTGATGATGCGGTAGCTGCCTTCGGCGGGCACCTGCATGATCCAGACCCGGCGGCGGGCGTCGTCGTTGACCGAGACGGTGCCACCGAGGTCTTCGGTCACCGTCGGATCGGCGCTGCCAGCAGGCGGGGTGATGTCGAAGTTCAGCTTCGGTACCCGCAGTCCGCGACCGCCGTACCCGCGTACATGGAAGCTGACGATGACCTCGCCGGCCGGTAACCGGATCTCGCCGGATCCCGGGATCGACACTTCGCCATAGGCGCTGTACTTGTCACCCGACACACCCAGCACGGCAGTGGCGATAAGTCCGCCGATCGACACAACGGCCAGCAGACCGAACAGGATCATCAACACCTGGGAGATTCGACGACCCTTCATCTGCGAAGTCTGACACGACACGGGGCAGCGCACCGCTCCCACCAACTACCGTGAAATGAACAAGCGAAGGAGGCCACATGTCCATCAACGAGTCCCACCGCCCGAGCCTGCTCACCCGGTTGACGGTGCAGAACTGGGTGGCGATCGCCCTGGTCGCGCTGACGGCGGTGTTCATCGGGCAGAACCGCGACCGGCAGAGCGTTCGTCTTCTGTCGCTGACCGTGGAGTCGCCGATGTGGCTGCTGCTCACCGTCATGCTGGTGATCGGCGTGATCGTCGGGTTGCTGCTTCGCCGCCGGCGCAGCTAACCGTCTCGGCGCGAGTCCGGCATCGCTGTCACACGGTATGAAGTCAGCTTGACGGCGGCAGCGGGAACAAGGTCGGCAGCCCGGAAATCGAGGGAATCGGTATGGACGGGATCGCCGGGATGGTCGGGATTGGCGGGATGCCGGGAATCGCCGGGATGACCGGCGCCGACGACGAAGCCGGAGCCTGCGCTGCCGGAGTGTCAGCGACCGGAGGCTCGGCAGCCGCAGGCTCTGCCGCCGGAGTTGGAGTTGCGGCGTGGGTGACGGCGGCTTCGGCGCTGGGGGCAGGCGCGTCCTGCGGCGCCGGTGCCGCCGACGGCGGTGGGGCTTCAGGACTGCTGGCGGCGACTTCGGCAACCGGCGCGGGCGTGCCGGTCGGAGCCGGCTGCGCGGGAGCCGCCGGCACTGACACGACCTGGGTCGCGGCCGGGGCGTTCACCGCACTACCGGCGGCACCGGGCACGGCGGGGTCGGCGGGCGCGGGGCCCGGAGTGGCGATCACCGTCAGCGGAGCGCGGGACGGCTGGTTCCCGGACGACGGCCGGCCCGGGGCCTGAGTGACACCGGTGCTGGGCGTCGATGTCGCCGCCGCGGGTTCGGCGCGCAACGCCAGCGCGGTCGCCCCGCCGGCGCCGGCGATCACCGCAAGCACGGCGGCGGCCACCATCAACGGCTTGCGGTACCAGGGCATCGACGTCGCGTCACCCGCAGCCGACTCGGGAGTTTCCGGGCCCTCCGAGATGAAATCCAGCAGCGGCACCGGGTGTGCCGGCGACCTGGTCGACCGCTGCGGCACCAGTTCGGGGACGTCGGCGGCCTGCGACCACGCCTGTGCCGATACGGCCGACTGTTCCGGTGCCGGTCGTTGCGGCTCCGGTCGTGCGGGTGCTGGGGTGATCGCCGTCGGGCCCGCATCGACCGTCCGCCGCACAGCGTGCAGAGCGGCGCCGGCCGCCGCCGACAACCCGGGCTGGCCGGTGGTGATGATCGGCACCCGCAGGTGCTCGGACAGCGTCGCGGTGATGGCCGGAATAGCGGCCATGCCGCCCACCGAGGCCACCGCCACCAACTCGGCGGGGGTAATTCCGTTGCGCTGCAAGCTGTTCTGGACCTCTGCGACCATCCCGGCCAGCGGCTCGCGGAGGATTTCGTCGAGTTCCTGGCGGGTGAACCGGATGCTTCCGGGCAGGCCGGCCGGTTCGCCGGCAATGGCAGTATCGGTCTGCGTCGACAATCGCTGCTTGGCCGCACGGCATTCGGCGCGCAACCGGGTCAGCGCCCCGATCGCAAAGGTGCCGGCGGTGCCGGGTTCCACCCCGGCCCCGGACGGCACGGCCCCGGGTGTCATACCGGCTCCGGCCAGCACATGCATCATCAGCAAGCGATCGACCAGATCTCCGGAGAACTCCTGATGGCGTATCGGGTCTCCGATGATCCGCAGTCCGTCACCGGCGTCGACCAGGGTGATCGTGGTGCCGCCGGCGCCGAAGTCGCATACGACGACCACTCCGCGCGCCGGAAGTCCGGGGTCGGTCAGCAGCGCGGTCAGAGCCGCCACAGCGTCGGGAACCAGATGCGCACCCGCAGCCCACGCCGGGATGCCGGCCAGCGCGCGACGCAGCGCCTCAACCGCTGCCGCCCGCCAGTACGCCGGATACGCGACTGCAACCTCACCCGCTATCGGGTAGCCGGGATTGGCGGCGGCGCGGGCCAGGTCGTCGAGGGCCTGGGCCAGCAGATCGGCACCGGAGTGCAGCGTGCCGTCGGCCGCGACGATGCCGACCGGGTCACCGATGCGGTGCACAAAGTCGTCGATCGGAGTTCCGCCCCGGGTGATCACCGGCGGCCCGGTACGGACCCGCCCGGCGGCCACGGCGGCCAGGGTGCTGGTTCCGACGGACAGGCCGAGCATCGGTGCGGTAGGCGCGGTCATGATGCCTGTATGTCGGCGCGGAATCGCCCTCTGTTACGTGTGGCTGCCGGGCCGCGCCGGCCGGAAGTGCGGGAAGTCGACGGCTATCTCCCGGAATTTCGCAGCACGCCAGCCATATTCGGGCAATAGGTGCTGATCGCCGCGCCGAGGAACTGTGCGGCCTGCTGCTGGGAGGTGTCTTTGGGCAGGTTGCGGTGCACGAAGGTCATCGAGGCGTAGGCGTCGCCGTCGACTCCACGGTCCAATCGCTTGCAGGCGATCTTGCCCAGCCAGGCGTTGTAGTCGCGCTGCCCGTAGATGCCGAAGCCGTGCAACTGGTTGGCGAAGTCGATATCGGGGTCGGCCTGCGCCGGGGCGGCGACGCCGACCACCGCGATCGTGGTGCAAGCGGCGGCCAGCACTCCGGCCCGCAGGCGTCCCCAAAGAGTCATGCAGATCATTGTAGGCGGATCGGCGAATCAGTTACCTAGGCTAATCTTTTGTTCTGGCTAGCTTCTGGTCGAAGCGCCGACGTGCAGGGAGGTCCATGATGAAGGGTATGACGACATCCCCCCGCTGGGCCGGGGCCGCCGCCGTGATCGCGGCGCTGGCCCTTCCGGCGATCTTGCCCGCCACCGCATCCGCCGACGCGACCGACGACTACCCGATTCCGCGCCGGATGATCAACACCGGTTGCACGGCCGAGCAGATCATGGCCGCCGCCCGCGACGTGGCACCGGTCTACTACGAGCGCTACATGATCGACTACAACAACAAGTCGCCGCAGATCCAGCAGGCCGCGCGCGACTACATCCACGGCTTCTACGCCAAATCCCCCGCCGAGCGGCGGGCCTGGTCAGAAGAGTTGGCCACCAACATCTACTCCGACCCGCTGGCCTTCCAGTGGCCCAACCACGCCAAGCTGTTCTTCAACAACAAGGGCGTGGCCGCCAACACCACCGATGTCTGCCAGCAGTACCCGGCCGACGACATGTCGGTGTGGTCGTGGTGACGGTGTGATCGGTACAGTCGACAGCACTTAAATATCCAGGGTCGGGGATACGGGGAGCGTGTCGATGAATTCCACTAACCGCGCTGCGGCGCATATCGGCCGGATCGGGGCGCTCGCAGTCGCTCTCGGTATGGGGGCAGCGATGGCCGGCGGTGCCGGTGTCGCCTGGGCCGACCCCTCCGACTCCGGTAGTTCGGGCTCTAGCCGTGGTTCCGCTCAGGCCGGGGCCGACGGCAGCGCTTCTGCCGGCGGTTCATCGCGGGCACCGAGCCCGGGTCTGCGGGGCAGCCGGGCCCCGGTGGCCGACGAGGTTTCCACACCGGCACCCGACGCCGTCACGCCGGAGGTCATCCCACCGGAGGTCATCACTCCGGAGGCCGTAGCACCGGAGGCTGTACCGGCCGACATCCCGGCCCCCTCGCCGCGCGAAGCCTCGGCACCGACACGCAACGTCACCGAGGAACCGACGGCGAGCATCGGCGTAGACCCGAGCGCCGCCGGTAACCGCGACAACGTCGCCGTCAACAACGACACCCCGCACAGCGCGCCAGCACCGGCCGCGGCGGTTCCGGTGAGCGCACCGGTGGCCGACGCTACGCCCGCCGCCGCACCACAACCCGCCGCAGCCGTCGACCCGCAGCCCACCGCCGCGGAACCCGCTGCCACGACGCAGACCGTCGTCGTCGCCCCGGTGGTCACCGCCCCGGTCGCTACCGCCGCGGTAGCCGACGAACCGCAGGCCCAAACCGTCAGCCAAACCGCCGCTGGCCAAAACAGCACGGCCTCCACCGGGCTGGCCGCGCGCCTGCTATCGGCGATCGGGCTAGGTCCGCTGGCCGGCAACACCGTCCCGCGGATGCCGGTGGACTCACCGGCGCTATGGGCGCTGCTGGCCTGGACCCGTCGCGAACCCGCCCGCACGCGGACCGCCTCAGCGACCGCCGCACTGCCCAGCGCCACCGTCGCCACCGCGCAGGTGACGAACCCCAGCACGCTGGCCTCCACGCCGATCGGCTGGGTGACCGGGCAGAGCAACAGCCGCTGGACGCAGACCAACAACACCCGGTGGGCCAACGTCTACGGCACCGATCTGGGCATCATGTGGTTCAACGGCGACAACCAGCTGACCCAGCTGGCCTTCGGTGACACCTTCAGCGGCGCCAACATGACCGGTGACTGGCGGTCCAACATCCTGCTGCTCAGCAATGACCGGCAGCTCAACGACGGCCTGAGCCTGCTGAACACCGGCCCGGCCTACCAGTTCATCCCGGCCGCGCCAGGTCAGGTGTTCTTCATCGGCTCCGAAGTCACCAACATCCCGACCTCGGCCGTCTACGCCAACGGCACCAACTACGTCAACTACATGTCGGTGAAGTCGTGGGACACCCCCGGGCGCTGGACCACCAACTATTCGGCCATCTCGCAGTACAACCCGGTGACCGACAAGTGGGTGCTGCAGAAGAGCACCGTGCGCCCAGCCGGCTACTTCCGGTCTTCGACCATGTATCAGCCCGGCGACCAGAACTTCCAGCAGATGGCGTACGTCCTGGAGCCGGAGAGCAAGGTCACCGGCGACACCCGCTACGTCTACGCGTTCGGCACCCCGGCCGGCCGGGCCGGATCGGCGTACCTGTCGCGGGTCCCGGAGGACGCGGTCACCGATCTCAAGCAGTACCAGTACTGGAACGGCAGCCAGTGGGTCAGCAACGCCGCCTACGCCACACCGGTGATCGGCGACTCGACCAAATCCACCGGACTGCTGGGGCCGCTGCGCGACTGGGCCAACGACCCCAACGTGCTGGGCGGCCGGCTGGCCGGGTTGGTCGGCGCCAAGACCGGCGGCAACGTCAGCGAGATGAGCATCCAGTACAACGAGTACCTGGACAAGTACGTGGTGCTCTACGGCAACGGGTCCAACAACGTCATCCTGCGTACCGCCGACACCCCCGAGGGCCCGTGGTCGGATCCGGTCACCATCGCCACCTCGGCGCAGTACCCCGGCCTGTACGCGCCGATGATCCATCCGCTGTCCGGCACCGGGATGCTCACCGACGGTACGAATCCCGACGTCAGCAACCTGTACTGGAACATGTCGCTGTGGGGCGATTACAACGTGGTGCTGATGAAGACCGATCTGAGCTCACTCAAGGTCACGACGGTCTGAGCGTTCCGTTGTCGTACCGGCCGAGTGCGCGGATGACCGCATGCCTTCACGGGGTGCTCGGGGTGCTGCTGTTGTGCGCGTTGAGCGTCCCGGCGGGGGCCGCCGCCGACCCGGTCAGCGACACCCGGGCCCAGCTGGACGCACTACCGATCAAGGGCCGCGCCCCCAAGACCGGGTACAGCCGCAGCCAGTTCGGTGACAGATGGAGCGACGACACCTCGGTCGCCGATGGACGCAACGGCTGCAACACCCGCAATGACGTTCTCCGCCAACAACTTTCCGATGTGACACTGAAGCCGGACAACGGATGCGTGGTGCTCAGTGGGGTGCTTCACGATCCCTACAGCGGTACCACCGTCGAATTCCACCGCGGGCCGGACACCTCCGACGATGTGCAGATCGATCACGTCGTCTCGCTGTCGGACGCCTGGCAGACCGGTGCTCAACAGTTAAGCGATGAGCAGCGCCGCAATTTGGCCAACGATCCGCGGAACCTGCAAGCCACCGTCGACTGGGTCAACCAGCAGAAGGCCGACAGCGACGCGGCCAGCTGGCTGCCGCCCAACGTCGGCTACCGGTGCGCCTACGTCTCCCGCATCGTCGACGTCAAAGCCGCCTACGGGCTGTGGGTCACTCAGCCCGAACACGACGCGATCGACCGGGTGCTGTCCTCGGATTGTGGCTAGAAATTGGGCGATCAACCCCACCAAAACGAGGTGGCGACCACGATGTACAGCGCGATGAGCACCGCGCCCTCGAACCAGTTCGACTCGCCGTCGAAGGTCACCAGCACGGCAACCAACGCCGACATCATCATCGAGGCCAGCAGCAGCGGCGAGAACACCAGATCAAAACCGGGCTGGCCCAGCCAAGCTGCCGCCAGGCAGACGATCGGGGCGATGGTCAGCGCGATCTGCACCGGCGACTGCAAGATCACCTGCACCGCGTAGTCCATCTGGTTCTTGGCGGCCAACTGGATGCCGACGAAGTTTTCCACCGCATTGCCGGCGATGGCCACGATCACCAGACCGGCGAACACCTCGTTGATGCCGGCGGCGCTCATGGCCGGCTGCAGCGCGTCGACGAACCACTCCGACACGAACGCCGCACCGATCCCGGCCGCGGCCAGCATCCCAATCGCCATCGCCAGCGGCCACTCGCCGTGCGCCCTGGCCACGCTGGCCGCCTTGGCCGAGTCCTTGTTCGCTGCAATGGGGGAAACCGCACGGGAATGCTCGCGCCCCGCGTGGGCGGCCGGGTCGGCAGCGCGGTTGCCCAGCGTCGCCGGCAACGACAGCGCGAACAACGCCAGCATGACGATGGACGCCACCACCGACACCGTCCGCTCGTGGGAGTGTGCCGGTGTGTGCATCGCCGCGGTCAGCGACGGAATCGCGAGAATGAAAACGGCCAGGGTGAACATCAACCCCAGGGTGCGGCCGTCCCTGGCGGCGAATCGCTGGCGGCCGTGCTTGATCCCACCCACCACGAAGGCCAAACCCAGGACTAGTAGGACGTTAGCCAGGATCGAACCGACGATGGTGGCCTTCACCACCCCGTAAAGGCCGGCCTTGAGCGCGAAGAGGATGACGAACAGCTCGGGTAGGTTGCCCAACGCGGTCTGCAGAATCCCGGTGGCGCTGGGCCCCAGCCGATCTCCCAGCGCCTCCACCGACCGGCCGACCAACGATGCCAACGTGGCCAGCGCCAAAGCGGCCGCAATGAAGGCCAGCACGTCGTTGACATGGGCGAAGTGCAGCACTCCCGCGGCGATCGCGGACACCACGGTGATGGCCATGATCATGCGGTCACGTCGGCTCAGCAACGGCGGCCGTTCAGTATCGATTGTCGTCACATGCCCCTCCTGGCCCGGATCGCACCGAAGTTTGCCAGAACTGGCAGAGTCGCGCTGGGAAACCGGCACCAGTGTTAATGTGCGCGAGTGTCGGGTCTGACTGGGCTTCTCAGCGAGGATTGCATCCGTCTGGACGTCGCGGCGACGAGCTGGCAGGACGCGATCCTGGCCGCCGGCGGCCTGCTGGAACGCGCCGGTATCGCCGATCCGGCCTACACCCGATCGATGATCGACAACGTCGAAACCAACGGCCCCTACATCGTGGTGGCGCCGGGCTTCGCCTTCGCCCACGCCCGACCGTCAGCCGCGGTGCATCGCACCGGGATGTCGTGGGTGCGTCTGGCCGAGCCGGTTTCCTTCGGCCACAAGACAAATGACCCGGTGGACCTGGTGGTCGCGCTGGCCGCCACCGACGCCGGTGCACACTCGACCGCGATGGCCGAGCTGGCCAAGGTGGTCGGCAGCCCGGACAAGCGCGCCGCGCTGAATGCCGCCGCCACACCGGCGGCAGTCCTGGGCATTCTCGGCGGTGCGCCGCTCGCCGGCTCTGCCCCGGCCGGCGCCCAGGCGGCCGGGGCAGCGACCCCGACGCGCAACCTGATCCTCACCGTGTGCGGAAACGGCTTGGGCACCAGCCTGTTTCTGAAGAACACTCTCGAACAGGTGCTGGGCACCTGGGGCTGGGCGCCGTTCATCACCGTCGAAGCCACCGACACCATCTCGGCCAAGGGCCGGGCCAAAGACGCCGACCTGATCATGACCTCCGGGGAGATCGCCAAGACCCTCGGTGACGTCGGCGTCCCGGTCCGGGTCATCGAGAACTTCACCTCCACCCGGGAAGTCGACGCGGCCTTGCGCGACTCCTACGACGTCTGACGGGAGATACCGCAATGAACTGGCTGGTCGCCGCCGCGGAGTTCGTCGTCAACGAAATCCTTTCCGTCCCTGCCTATCTCATCGGCATCATCACCGCCGTCGGCCTGATCGCCCTACGCAAGAGCACCGGGCAGGTCATTGGCGGCGCCCTGAAAGCCACCCTCGGTTTCCTGCTCATCGGCGCCGGCGCCACCCTGGTGGTCGCCTCGCTGCAACCGCTGGGTGTGATGATCCAAGGCGCGGCCGGTACCAAGGGAGTGGTACCCACCAACGAAGCCATCGTCGGCATCGCGCAGAAGCAGTTCGGCGCCCAGGTGGCCTGGCTGATGATCCTGGGTTTCGCGATCAGCCTGCTGCTGGCCCGGTTCACCCCGCTGCACTACGTCTTCCTCACCGGCCACCACACCCTGTTCATGGCGACGCTGCTGACCATCGTGCTGGCCAGCGCCGGCCTGCCCGGCGGCACCGTGGTGCTGGTCGGTGGGCTGCTGCTCGGTGTGGTGATGGTGGCGCTGCCGGCCATTTCCCAACCGTGGACCAAACGGATCACCGGTGGCGACAGCATCGCCATCGGGCACTTCGGCACCCTGGGCTACATCGCCTCCGGTGTCACCGGCCGGTTCGTCGGCGGCGCCAAGAGCCGATCCACCGAGGATCTGAAACTGCCTGAGTCACTGCGCTTTCTGCGTGATTCGATGGTGGCCACCGCACTGTCGATGGTGCTGATGTACACCGCGGTCGGGTTGCTCTACCTGTCCAAGGTCGGCAGTGCGACGGCGTTTCAGGCGTTCGCCACCGATGCCGGCGGCGGTGCGGCCACCAGCGTCGGCAACTACCTGATGAAGGGTGTCACCCAGGGGCTCAGCTTCGGGGTGGCGGTGGCCGTCATCCTGTTCGGGGTCCGCACCATCCTCGGCGAGCTGGTGCCGGCCTTCCAGGGCATCGCCGAGCGGATGGTGCCCGGCGCGATTCCCGCGCTGGACGCCCCGATCGTGTTCCCGTACGCGCAGAACGCCGTGCTGATCGGCTTCGTCTCCAGCTTCGTCGGCGGCCTGGTCGGGCTTGCGGTGCTGTCGTTGTGGCTCGGCCCGGCGTTCGGCTGGGTGCTGGTGCTGCCCGGTCTGGTGCCGCACTTCTTCACCGGCGGCGCGGCCGGGGTGTACGGCAACGCCACCGGCGGGCGGCGCGGTGCGATGGCCGGCGGATTCGTCAACGGACTGCTCATCACCTTCCTGCCGGCGCTGCTGGTGCGGGTGCTCGGCGCCTTCGGCGACGAGAACACCACCTTCGGCGACGCCGACTTCGGTTGGTACGGCTTCCTTCTCGGCAATGCCGCCAAGCTCGGCACGGTCGCCGGCGTGGCGACCATGCTGCTGATCGGGGCGGCGCTGCTGGGGTTGGCCATCGGGGTGCAGCGCAAACTGGTCGACACCGGTTGGGATCCGTCACCGCGGCGTCCGCTGCCGGTGGCCGCCGAATCATCCGGTGCCGCCGTCAGCACCGGGCGCAGCTACCCGAAGATTGCGGCCCCGGCCGGTGCGCCGGCTCCCCCACCGCCGCCTGCCTGAAGCTAAGCCGCGCTGGGCCGCAGCGGTGGGCAATTGCCGGCGGGGTCGGCGGCCAGCTCGAAGTGCCATAGTTCGTTGGCATAGATCCGGCACAGGCCGAAGCGGGCGCCGTTGGCCATCAACCATTCGTCGGCGGCGGGTCCGCCGATATCGACGGCCTGGCCCAGCACATGTTTGGAGCGCTCCGGAGTCTGCACGTACTGCAGGGCGGCTGCCAGGCTGCCGTAGGTGGCGACCGCGTCGTCGAGCAGCTGCTGCTGAAACTCACGCGAGCGCCAGCCCGAGGTGATCGTCATCGTCACCCCGTCGGCCGCTGCGGCGTTACTGGCCTGCTGGACGGCGGCCAGCAGCGGTGGGTCCAGGTATCCGACCGCCGGATTGGCAACGTCGAACGGGGACAGCATCTGGATGGTGTTGTCCACCAACCGAACCTCGCCGGCGGGCGGCGCGACCAGCGGGCCGGCCAGGACAGCGCCAACCATGAACAGCGCAGCGGTAATTCGCATGATCGTTACATCGTCCCAGATGTCTTTACCTCGAACCGCACCGCAGCACGCCCCGGGGCATGCACGATGGGCGTCGACAACGAACGGGAACGACTTGGGGGTCGGCGTGGCGCTCGTCCTGGCATACGGAGTGGTGCTGCTGATCTGCGTCTCGCTGTCCGGGCTGGCGGCGCGGACGGTGCTCTCCACGGCACTGCTGTTCCTGCTCGCCGGGGCGCTGCTGGGCCCGGGTGTCTTGGACGTGATGCCCGGCACCACCGAGTCACATATCGTCGGCGCGGTCGCCGACATCGCGCTGTTCACGGTGCTGTTCACCGACGGCCAGCGGGCCAGCGTCCCGGCGCTGCGGGAAGGCTGGCGATTGTCCGGCCGGGCGCTGGGCCTCGGTATGCCGCTGGCGATGATCGGCATCGCCGTCCCGGCGCACTATCTGGCCCACCTGGATTGGCCCACGGCGCTTCTGCTCGGCGCGATCCTGTCTCCCACCGACCCGGTGTTCGCCTCGGCCCTGGTGGGCCGCACCGACATTCCGCTCCGGTTACGCAGACTGCTCAACGTGGAGTCGGGTCTCAACGACGGTCTGGCCCTGCCGTTCGTGCTGATCTTCCTGGCCATGGCCAAGCACGAGAGCTCGAACATGGGTGAGGTGCTGCTGGAACTGGTTCTTGGTCTGGTGATCGGCGTCGGGGTGGCGGCTGTGGTCGCGCTGGCCTGGCGCAGCCGCATCCTCACCGCCGAACCGCGGCTACAGCCCTTGGGGCCGGTGGCACTGGCCATCGTGGTGTACGCCATCTGTCATCTCACCCACGCGAACCCGTATCTGGCGGCGTTCGCCGCCGGTTCCGCGCTGGCGACGATGGACCCCATCGCCGCGGAAACCTTCGAACCGTTCGGTGATCTGCTGTCCGAACTCACCAAGTTCGCCGCGCTGCTTCTGTTCGGCGCGCTCATCACCCCCGACCGGCTGTCCCACCTGGGGTGGTAGGGTTGGCTGCTGGCGGTGCTGGCCATCGTGGTGGTGCGCCCGGCCTCGATGCTGCTGTCGTTGATCCGCACCTCGATGCCGGCCTCAGAACGGCTCACCGCGGCGTGGTTCGGGCCGAAGGGCTTCGCGTCGGTCGTGTACGGCCTGCTGGTGCTGGAGGCCGGGGTGCCCAACGGCGACAAGCTGTTCGACCTGATCGCCGTCACCATCGCGTTGTCGATCATCGTGCATTCCTCGACCGACGTCCCGGTCGCGCACAAGTTGCGCGTCGAGCCGCCCGATCACCTGCCGGCCGGTCACGACCCGGTCGAGGCGCCACGCGAGCACGACTTTCGCTCGGGCTGAGCTTAGATATTCACCCCTGCCTGCGAGCACGCCACAGTGGCCAGATGTTTATGTCCGCCGACATCGCCCGGCCCGACGTTTCGGTGCCGGCATGAACAGCGAGTGCGCCTGTCCGGTGCTGTCCGCCGATGAGGCGGTCCGGGCGGCCACCGAACTGGCGGCCGAGTTCGCCGCCGGCGCCGCCGAACGGGACCGCACCCGGCAGCTGCCGTACGCCGAGCTGGACCGGCTCTCACAGAGCGGACTGCTGGCGATCACCGTCCCGGCCGAGTACGGCGGAGCCGATCTGCCGCCCAGCGTCGTCGCTGATGTGATCCGCATCCTGGCCGCCGCCGACGCCAACATCGCGCAGATCCCGCACAGCCACTTCGTCTACCTCAATCTGCTGCGAGTCGCCGCGACACCCGAGCAGCTGGGCCGCTACTCCCGGCAACTGCTGCGGGGCGCGCGTATCGCCAACGCCCAGGCCGAACGCACCGGCCGCACCGCCGCGGACGTCGCCACCACGCTCACACCGGTCGGTCAGCAGTTCCGGGTCGACGGCGCCAAGTACTACTGCACCGGTTCGCTGTTCGCCGACATCCTGGCAGTGCTCACCCGGCTCGACGATCCCGACGGGGTCTGTGGGCTGCCCGAAGGCCAGTACGTCGCCTTCCTGCCCGCCGACACCCCGGGGGTCCGGATCATCGACGACTGGGATGCCGTCGGCCAGCGGACCACCGGAAGCGGCACGGTGGTGTTCGACGCGGTGACCGTGCCGGCCTCCGAGGTGGTGCCGCGAGCCCCCGCGGTCGCCGCCCCGACCGGCTACGGCGCATTCGCCCAGCTGATGCACACCGCCATCGACGTCGGAATCGCCCGTGGCGCGCTGGAAGCCGCCGCCGAGTTCGCCCGCCGACACAGCCGGCCATGGTTCGAGGCCGACGTGGCCCGTGCTGTCGACGACCCGCTGCTGGTGCAGCGGTTCGGTGAGCTGGCGGTCGCCGTCCGCACCGCCGAGGCCACCCTGGCTGCCGCCGGCGCGGCGGTCGACGCGGTGATGGACCACACCGGCAGCGGGGATGCCGACAAGGCCGCCGAGGCGTCGCTGGCGGTGGCCACAGCCAAGGTGGTGTCCGATCAGGCGGCCAACGATGTGGCCAGCGCGCTGTTCGAGGTCACCGGAACACGCAGCACCGCAGGCGATCTGAACCTAGATCACTTCTGGCGCAATGCCCGCACCCACACACTGCACGATCCGGTGCGGTGGAAGTATCAGCATCTGGGTCGGGCGGTACTGCACGGCACGCCCCCGCCGCTGCACCCGGCGATCTAGTCCGAAGCGGCCGAGATCGACGAAATGGCGCGATCTACTCGAACAAACGCGCCGAAACGTCGGTTTGGGCGCCGCTGTTCGTACCGCTCCACCCAATGTCGAACTCCACCACCAGCTGAGCCGGAACCGCCAGCGCCAGCGGGGTGTAGCGGCCATCCACCTCGTCACGGGCCACCCCGGTGATCACCCGGCCGCCGAAACCGTCGGCCTCGCCGGGCACTTTCACCCGCAATGTCACACCGGCTGTGGCCGCCGCTCGGATGAACAATTCCTCGCCAGGCTGCAGCGGCCCATCGACCACAGTGCCGTCCCGTCGCACCACCTGACCGTCCGAGGCTTCCAGCGCGGCCGAGGTCGACGTCACCAACCGGAACGGCCCGATGACCGCACCATCGACAACGGCGTCAGTAGCGTCCAGCGCCGGGGTGAGGGCGGCCTCCCGCGCCGCCGCGGCACCGGCCAGTAGGTACTGGTAGAGGTAAACGATCGGCTCGGCGTTGCGGTACAGCGGCGCACCGTGCAGGGCGAAGGTCACGTCCTCGACGGTGGCGTCCCCGTCGATGCGCAGGCGGTAGTGCCGGTGCCCCCGGCCGTGCCGCCCAATGCGGTTGTGCGACAAGGTGCTTCCCACGCCTAGCGACTTGGTCACCGTGCCGCCGCCTACCGCGACCGTCGTCGTCGACGCCGCGACCTCGTCCCACACCTGACCGTCCACCGACTTGAGCAGGGTGACGACCGCGCCGGCAGTCACCGTCGCGGTGTAGCTCGCCAGTTGCCGGTCACCGTCGAACTCGACGGTGACCCCGGCGGCGTCCCGGTCGATCCGGGTCGGCACATTCTGTGCCCGGGTGTCCAGTTCCAGACCGTTGCTGAGGTACCAGATGGCGGCCTGGGTGCCGGCAATCGCCTCGTGCACAGCGATGTTGCGGCCGCCCAGCGGGAAACCGGCGGCACGCAGCCGCTCACTGAGCACCCGAACCGACAGCGCCGGGTAGGAGTTGCGCAGAATCCAGTCCACCTCGGCCTCATGTGCCCGCGCCTGAAGGTGCGGCACCGCCGCCCAGGTGTCAGCGGCGTACCGCGACGGCCGGGTGGGCGCGATGCCGGCGAAGTCCAGCGAGTAGGCCTCGATGTTCGGGTTGAGCCGGATCAGGTCGGTGCGGGCAGCGCTCCCGTCGGCGAAAACGATGGTGTCCACCGTGTGCGAGTAGGTGCCGCAGCGATACCGGGTCATCCTGGACAGGTCGACGCTCGGGGTCGGTAGGACGCGCCGCTGGACGGCGATCCGCCCCGGGCCGGGGGCCAGCAAAGGCATGGAGGACATTTGTTGATCTTTCGTCGGTCGCGTTTGAGCAGGCAGACGACCTCGACGGTCGGACGTCGGACTGAAACGCAGGAAACTACGGCGTCAGAGAAATCAACAACAACAGGAGCACGCGAGGATGCAGCGCGTAGAGACGGAGCGCGGCGCGACGTGCTGTTGCATGCCTCACACCATACAAGACGCCACCAACCTGCCCGGTATTTACATCATCGATGATTGAAACCTCGCGCAATCCCCGCCGAAGACGGATGATCTGTGGCTGACCCATCGAGCAACCGGAGGATTACATGGCGGCCGCCCAGAATGAATCGCAGGCACTCGGCGCTCTTGCGGCACGGCAGTTAGCCAATGCCACCAAGACCGTCCCGCAGTTGGACACCATCACCCCCAGGTTCCTGCTGCACCTGTTGAGCTGGGTACCGGTCGAGGCTGGCATCTACCGGATCAACCGGGTGGTCAACCCAGAACGGGTCGCCATCCACGCCGAAATCGGCGGAGAGAACATCGAGGATCCGCTGCCGCAGACCTACGTCGACTACCAGACCACCCCCCGCGAGGTGACGCTGGGCGCCATCTCCACCCTGCTCGACGTGCACACCCGGGTGTCCGACCTCTACTCCAGCCCGCACGATCAGATCACCCAGCAGCTGCGCCTGACGGTCGAGACCATCAAGGAGCGCCAGGAGTCCGAGTTGATCAACAATCCGGAGTACGGGCTGCTGTCCCAGGTGACACCGGAGCAGACCATCACGACCCTGGCCGGCGCCCCAACGCCGGATGATTTGGACGCGCTGCTCATCAAGGTGTGGAAGACACCGGCGTTCTTCCTGACCAACCCGCTGGGTGTGGCCGCGTTCGGCCGGGAGTGCACCCGCCGCGGTGTGCCGCCGGTAGTGGTGAATCTGTTTGGCGCCCAGTTCATCACCTGGCGCGGCGTGCCGATCATCCCCAGCGACAAGGTGCCGGTGGAGAAGGGCAAGACCAAGTTCATCCTGGTGCGCACCGGCGAGGAGCGCCAAGGTGTGGTGGGCCTGTACCAGCCCGGTCTGGTCGGTGAGCAGGCTCCCGGATTGTCGGTGCGGTTCACCGGCATCAACCGTTCCGGGATCGCGTCGTACCTGGTGACGCTGTACTCGTCGTTGGCGGTGCTCACCGACGACGCGCTCGCCGTTCTGGAGGGCGCCGCGGTCGATAAGTACCACGAGTACAAGTGAGCAGCGAACTCCCGATCAGTGAGGCGGAGCTGGCGGCCCTGGCCAGCCAGCTCTACGGGTCGGGCTTGCGTCCCGGTAACGACAGCCCGCCACAGTCGGTGCCGGTAGCCCCCCGCGGATCGATGCCGGACACCACCTCGGCCGCCTCGCTCGGCGCCGCCACCACCGGGGTCGAGCCCTACACGCTGCCGACCGGCGCCCTCCCACCGGGTGCGCCGCCGACCGGGGCGCTACCGGCGTCCTCCGGTGTGACGCTGCCGCCCCCGGTGGCCCCGGGACCCGATCCCATTCCGCCGCAGACGGTTCCGGTAGCGCCGCGTGGTGAGATGCCCGACACCACCGCCCCGGCTTCGTTGGGCAGCACCGCGGTGGGGCTGGAGCCCTACGGGGTGCCGACCGGCTACGTTCCGACGACGGGGGTGCCGCAGGTGCCGCAGTACGGCGGCTACATCCCCAGCCCGCCCAGCGCCTCCAGCACCCCGGTCTCCTCAACCACGGACCTCATTGCGCCGCACAGCATTCCGGCGGTCCCCGGTGTCGACAACCCGGCTATTACCCTCCCCGCGACGGAGGCGCCGGCGAGCCTGGCCGGCGGATACTCACCGTTCGGGCTGGTCGACTTCGCGGTGCCGACCGGAATCGTCCCGACCATCCCCGGCGTGCTGGCCGGCGCGGTGTCGACAGCACCGTCACCGAATAGCGTTACGGCTCCAGGTTTTCCGGCCGAGGTGCCGGCGATTCCGGACCTGAGTATCGCGCCGGACCTCAGTGTTCCGACGGACCTCAATGTTCCGACCGTCCCGGCTATGCCGAACGTCGGTGATGAGGCGAACTACTACTTCACCTCCGGGCAGCTTCCGGCTGCGCCCGCGCTGACCGAGCCGGTGCCGCGGATACCCGTCGAGCACGATGCCTTCAACGTCAACGCGATTCGCGCCGACTTTCCGATCCTGCGCGAAACGGTGAACGGCAAGCCGCTGATCTGGTTCGACAATGCGGCCACCACGCAGAAGCCGCAGGCGGTCATCGACCGGATCTCCTACTTCTACGCCCACGAGAACTCCAACATCCACCGCGCGGCCCACGAGCTGGCCGCCCGGGCCACCGACGCCTACGAGGAGGCCCGCGAGACGGTGCGCCGATTCATCGGGGCATCCAAGACCGAGAACATCGTCTTCGTCCGCGGGACCACCGAGGCGATCAACCTGGTGGCCCAGGCCTGGGGCGGCCGCAACCTCGAACCCGGCGACGAGATCGTCATCACCAACCTGGAACATCACGCCAATATCGTTCCCTGGCAGATGATCTCGAAGAAGACCGGCGCGGTGCTCAAGGTGGCCCCGGTCGACGATCGCGGCAATCTGCTGCTCCAGCAGTTCGAGGAACTGCTGGGCCCGCGCACCAAGATCGTCTCGGCGACCCAGGTCTCCAACGCCCTGGGCACCGTCACCCCGGTGGAGAAGATCGTCGAGATGGGTCACCGCTACGGCGCCCGGGTACTGATCGACGGTGCCCAGTCCATCCCGCACATTCCGGTCAACGTCAACGAGACTCAGGCCGATTTCTTCGTGTTCTCCGGACACAAGATCTTCGGCCCCACCGGAATCGGCGTGCTCTACGCGAACGACGAGGCAATGGCCGAGACCCCGCCCTGGCAGGGCGGCGGCAACATGATCGCCGACGTGACGATCGAACGCGCGATCTATCAGGGCCCACCGAACAAATACGAGGCCGGCACCGGCAACATCGCCGACGCGGTCGGACTCGGCGAGGCCATCCGGTACGTCGAGAAGGTCGGGATCGAGCGGATCGCCGCCTACGAGCACGCGCTGCTGGAGTACGCCACCCCGCGCCTGGCCGCCATCCCCGGCGTCCGCCTGATCGGCACCGCCGACGAGAAGGCCAGCGTGCTGTCCTTCATCCTGGCCGGTCACGATCCGATCGACGTCGGTAAGGCACTCAACGCAGAAGGCATCGCCGTGCGGGCCGGGCACCACTGCGCCCAGCCGGTCCTGCGCAGGATGGGGGTGGAGACCACGGTCCGGCCGTCGTTCGCCTTCTACAACACCTTCGAGGAGATCGACATCTTCATCGACGCGGTACGCCGCATCGCCGATCGTGGCACCAGCCTGGGTAGCACCGGCGCCGGCACGTCGCCGGGCTCCTCGACTGAGGGCTGCGCCGGCTGAGCCCGGAGTACCTCTCCAGCCGATCCGGCTGATTCAGCTGAATCAGCCATCAACTCAAGCAGATTCAAAGTATCGGGCTGCGCCATGCGACCGGATACGTTGAATTATGTTGCGGTGCAACATTAGTGGACACCGTCTTGACCGACACTCGAGTTGAGCGTCCGTGCGTGGCCGCTGCTCGCGGGCATGGAGGAGAAGCTGGTGGATTGGTCCGTGATTCGGGACAGTCTGCCGCTGTTCGCCCGCGCGTTCTGGACCACGCTGTGGCTGTCCGCTGCAGGAATTGCTTTGGCGGCCGTCATCGGTGTGGCATGTGCCCTGATTCGCTACTTCGATCTCCCGGTGCTGTCCCGACTGGCGGCCGGGTACGAGGAGCTTTTCCGCAACACCCCGTTGCTGATCCAGCTGTTCTTTCTCTACTACGCGTTGCCGACGTTGGGGATCAAGCTGTCGGCGCAGACCTGCGCGATCGCCGGCCTGGGACTGCTCGGCGGCGCGTACATGGCCGGAGCGTTCCGCGGAGGGTTCGGCGGCGTACCGCGTATCCAGACCGAATCGGCTCGCGCGCTTGCCTTTTCCCGCCTGCAAACCGCCCGCTACGTGGTGCTGCCGCAGGGACTCACTTTGAGTGTCGCCGCATTCGCCGCGAACGCGATCTTCCTGGTCAAGGAGACATCGATCTTCACCGCGATCGCGGTGCCGGAACTCACCAACGAGGCCCGCGATCTGATCGGCATGTACTACCACACCGACGAATACCTGCTGATGCTCGTTATCGGTTACGCCATCATCCTGGTGCCGCTGTCGATCGGGCTGACCCTGCTGGAAAGAAGGGTCCGCAGTGGCGCTTTCGGGAATTGACGTCCTCTTCGAGGGCACTAACTTCAGCCGTCTGATGGGCGGCCTGTGGGTGTCGGTCCGGGTTTCCGCGCTGGCCCTGCTGGTCGGAATTCCGCTCGGCGTCGTCCTGGGTGCGTTACGGACCGTCCCTAACCGGATCATCGAAGGGGCGCTTCGGCTGTATCTGGAGTTCTTCCGGATCATCCCGACCCTGGTGCTGCTGTTCCTGGCCTACTACATCCTTCCCCGCGAGTTCGGTTTCCGGGTCGGCGGCGAGACCGTGGCCGTCATCGCCTTCGCACTGTGGGTGGCCGCCGAGATGAGCGATATCGTTCGCGGCGCGCTCATCTCGGTGCCGGTCAGCCAGGTCGAGGGCGCCCGCGCCCTCGGGCTGGGGCGCATCCAGCAGCTGCGCTACGTCCAGATCCCGCAGTCGGTGAACCTGATGGTGCCCGCCACGATCAACCTGGCCACCCGGGTCATCAAGACCACCTCGCTGCTGTTGCTGATCAGCGTGGTCGATGTGGTCAACGTCGGCCAACAGATCATGGAGGCCAACCGCGAGCAGCATCCCGATGCGGCGTTCTGGGTCTACAGCTTCATCTTCGTCCTGTACTTCCTGGCCTGCTATCCGCTGGCCGCCGTCGCGAATCGGCTCGAAGTCCGCGCAAAGGAGCGAATCCATGGCTGAACCTCTGGTGTCGGTGACCGGACTCACCAAGTCCTACGGCGATCGCACCGTCCTCGACGGTGTCAGCTTCGACGTCGCCCCGGGCAGCGTGCAGGTGCTGCTCGGCCCCTCCGGCAGCGGAAAGTCGACGCTCATCCGGTGCCTGAACGGGCTGGAGACATTTCAGTCCGGCACGATCGTCTTCGACGGTCAACCGGTGGGCCAGACCGAGAAGGATTGGCAGCGGCTGCGGACCCGGATCGGCATGGTGTTCCAGAGCTACGACCTGTTCCCCAACCTTACGGTGGCCGAGAACATCCGGCTGGCCCCGGTCAAGGTCCAGAATCGGGACCGCGACGAAGCCGACGCGCACGCGGCCGAGCTGCTGGCCCAGGTGGGGATGGCCGACTATCGGGACAAATATCCCCGGCAGCTGTCCGGTGGGCAGAAACAGCGGGTGGCGATCGTGCGGGCGCTGGCGATGAAGCCCGACCTGATGCTGTTCGACGAGGTGACCGCCTCCCTGGACCCGGAGATGGTGCGCGGAGTCCTGGAGATTCTGCTCGCCCTGGCCCGCGGCAACATGACCATGATCGTGGTCACCCACGAGATGGAGTTCGCTCGACGGGTCGCCGACACCGTCCTCTTCCTGGACAACGGCCGAATCCTGGAAGCCACCGCCGGTGCGGAGTTCTTCACCACGCCACGCAGCGAGCGGGCCCAGCGCTTCCTGGACAGCATGGCGCCACTGTCCGATGACGGAACGGAATCGGACCGTCTAACACCGTCCGATGACGGAACGGAATCGGACCATCCGACACTGTCCGATAACCCAGCAACCACCAATGCCTAGTCACCCCAACCTAATTCAGGAGGATCCGATGACAGTTCGTCTACACCGATGGCTCACACTCGCCGTCATTTCCGCGGTGGTCGCGATCGTCGCGGCCTGCTCCGGCGGCGGAAATAACGGCCCGACCGTGGACAGCATCAAGGCGGCCGGCACTATCCGCATCGCCGTCTTCGGTGACCTGCCGCCGTACGGCTACGTCAAGAACGACGGCACCCGGGCCGGACTGGACGTCAAACTCGGCGAACAACTGGCCACCGACCTCGGGGTGAAACCGGACTGGGTTCAGGTCAACGCCGACAGCCGGGTGGATGCCCTCAATTCGGACAAGGTCGACGTGGTGCTGGCCAACTTCACGGTGACCGACGACCGCAAGCAGGTGGTCGACTTCGCCAGCCCCTACATGAAGGTGTCCATCGGAGTCGCCTCCCCCACCGACGCCCTGATCACCGACCCGGCCCAACTCGCCGGCAAGCAACTGGCCGTCACCAAAGGCACGACGGCAGAGGCGTACTTCACCAAGAACCATCCTGAGGTGAACCTGGTCAAGTTCGATTCCAAGACTCAGCAGTTCCAGGCATTCAAGGACCGCCGGGTCGCCGCGCTGGCCGACGACAACTCGTACCTGTTCGCGTGGGCGAAGTCCAACCCGGGCTTCAGCGTGGGGATCAAGGAACTCGGCGACCCGTCCTTCATCGCACCCGCGGTGAAGAAGGGCAACAGCAACCTGCTGGACTGGCTCAACACCGAGATCACCAAACTGGTCGACGACGGATTCCTCACCAAGGCCTACGACGAGGAACTCAAGCCGTTCTTCAGCAACGACGTGTCACCCTCAGACATCCTGGTCGGCAAGCTCGTCGGGCAGAAGTGATGCACCGTTAGTCTGATTGCCGGACTCCTCCTCGGGACTTCGTCCCGCATCGTCGTCCGGCTAACTGCGCCCCGGCAGCTTCATCAGCGTGCGCACCAGTGGGAACAGCAGCTTCTGCCAGCGGTCCTGCGAAATACCCAGCGGCGGATCGAGATTGAGCATCCGGGCGGCCGCGATCGTCTGCGCCTCGGTGTACTTCAGCAGCCCCTCGGCGCCGTGCCGGCGACCGACGCCGGAGGCCCCCATCCCGCCCATCGGCGCGCCCATGCTGCCCCACGCCATCGCGTAGCCTTCGTTGACGTTGACTGTGCCGCAATGCAATTGGGCTGCGATCCGCTCGCCTTCGGCGACTGAGGCGGCCCACACGCTGGCGTTGAGCCCGTATTCGGTGTCGTTGGCCTTTTCGATGGCCTCCCGCACGTCGGCGACCGGGTAGATGGAGACCAGCGGGCCGAACGTCTCGTTACCCGAACATTCCATCGTGTCGGTGACGCCGGTCAGCACGGTGGGCTCGTAGAACAGCGGCCCGATATCGGGGCGGGCCTTTCCGCCGGTGATCACCGTGGCGCCCTTGGAAGTTGCGTCGTCCACATGGCCGATCACGGTCTTGAGCTGACCCTCGGAGATCAGGCTGCCCATATCGGCGGAGAAGTCGTAGTCGGTACCGAGTTTCATCTTCGCTACCGCGGCACCGAACTTTTTAGTGAACTCTTCGGCGATGCCCTGCTCGACGTAGATCCGTTCGATGGAGATACACAACTGGCCGGCGTTGGAGAAGCAGGCTCGGGTAGCCGCCTCGGCGACCTTGTCCAGGTTGGCTCCGCGGGTGACGATCATCGGGTTCTTACCGCCGAGCTCGGCGGAGAATCCGATCAGCCGGCGACCGCACTGCTCGGCCAGCGTCCGGCCGGTCGCGGTGGATCCGGTGAACATCAGGTAGTTGCAGTGCTCGACGATCGCCGTGCCGACCACCGACCCCGGGCCGGGCACGATCGCGTACAGCTCCGGCGGCAGCCCGGCCTGATACAGCAACTCCGCGCAGGCCAGCGCGCTGTACGGGGTCTGGCTGTCGGGTTTGACCACCACCGCATTCCCGGCCAGCAAGGCCGGTACCGCGTCCGAGGCGGTCAGCGCCATCGGATAGTTCCAGGGCGAGATCACCCCGACCACCCCCTTGGGGTGGTAGCCGACGGTGGTCTTGCCGATCATCGGCAGCAGTGACGGCACCCTGCTGGGCTTGAGCAGGTCCTCGGCGATCTCGACGTAGTAGTTGGCGGTGGCCATCAGGTCGATGACCTCCTCCTGGGCGGCCCACCGAGCTTTGCCGGCTTCGGCCTGCAGCAGGTCCATCAGGAATTCTCGGTGCTGCGCCACCAGGTCGCGGTAGCGGCGGATGATCGCGACCCGTTCATCGACCGGACGCCGTGCCCAATGCACCTGTGCCGCTCGGGCTTTGGCGAACGCGTCGTCCACGTCGGCGGCGGTACCGACCGGGATGGTGGCCAGCAGCCGGCCGGTGAACACCTCTTCGACGGTCCGGGTGGGCCGGGCCGCCGCGTCGGTGATCGCTACCAGTGCCGACAAGCGGTCGAAGACCTCGGCTGAGGGAACGGGCATGGACGCCACCTCCATTCGCGGGAGTTGTCTCACCAGACTATCTGCGCTGTCTCGCTCCTCCTCCGGCGCGGGCGCGCCGGCATCGTCGACTCGACTACCGCGAAGGCGCGGGCTGTTGTTGGGTGATGCAGTGGATGCCGCCTCCCCGCTCGAACAGCGGGCGGGCGTCGACGGTGACCACGTCGCGGCCCGGGTACTGCTCGGCCAGAATCGCCGCCGCGGTGCGGTCATGGGGGTCGCCGAATCCACAGGCGATGACGCCGCCGTTGACGACCAGGTGGTTGATGTAGCTGTAGTCGACGTAGCCGTCGGCATCGGTAAGCGTTGCCGGAGCGGGCATTTCGGTGATCTCCCACGCCCGGCCGGCCGCGTCGGTGTTGGCTTCCAGCGCGGCGCGGATCGTCCGGCACACCGCAAAGTCCGGGTGCGACTCGTCACGCTGGGTGTGCAGCAGCAGCCGTCCCGGTGCGGTGATCGCGGCGACGATGTCGACGTGTCCGCGGGTGCCGAATCGCTGCGAGTCGCGGGTCAGCCCACACGGCAGCCACACCGCGTGGGTCGTTCCGATGGTCCGCGCCAGCTCGGCCTCGACCTCATGACGGGTGAGGCCAGGGTTGCGCCCCGGGTCGAGTTGCACGGTGTCGGTAAGCAGCACCGTGCCTTCGCCGTCGACCTGGATGCCGCCGCCCTCGTTGACCAGCTCCGATGAGATAACCGGGACTCCGGCCGCGTCGGCGACCAGACGCCCGATGCGCGCGTCGCGGTCCCACTGGGCCCAGTCCTGGGCACCCCAGCCGTTGAACACCCAGTCCACCGCGGCGACCGACCCGTCGGCGGTGTGCACGAACGTCGGGCCGATATCGCGCATCCAGGCGTCGTTCAGCGGCGCCTCAATGACCTCGATGTCGGTCGACAGGTAACGGTCAGCGGCGGCTCGTTCATCCGGGTCGACGACCATGGTGACGGGTTCGAACTCGGCAATGGCGTGGGCCACCGTCGCCCAGGTGGCTCTGGCTTCGTGCCGGGCCGCCTCGGTGTCACCCAGTGAGTAGCCCGCACTGGGGAAAGCCATCCAAACCCGTTCCTGCGGAGCGGATTCGGCCGGCATTATGTGCGTGGTCATAGGAGCGGGATCCTCGTTGTCATAGCGGTGGAGTCCTCGGTGGCGGGGTGCGTCGGTTGCCGGTGGCCTCGAATGCGGCGGCGAAACCCAGCAGTGCGGTGTCGTCGTAGGCGCGGCCGGCGAACGTCAGCCCGACCGGCATGCCGATGTCGGCCATCACCCCCATCGGGACGGTGACGGTCGGGATGCCGAGATGCCGGGGCACCAGGTTGCCGTTGGCGACCCAGACGCCGTTGCGCCACCCCAGGTCGGCCGATGCCGGGTTGACGTCCATGTCGGCGGGTCCGACGTCGGCCACGGTCGGGAAGATCACCGCATCCAGACCGCGCCGGTGCATCCACTTCTCCAGGTCGGTCCGGCGGGTCTGCTCCAGCCCGCGCAGCCCCTCTTCCAGGTGCGGGATGTCCAGGAACGATTCGATCGGATGCTCGCGGATGAAGTCCGGGTAGCCGGTGATGTCGTCGCCGAAGCCGTCGGCTCGGTCCGGCAGCGCACCGGGCGGATGCACCCAGATCTGGCTGCCGTCGACGCCGGCCAAGTTCGGGATCGCCGGGTCACCATTGGCGCGCAGGAAGTCGTCCCAGGCCCACGCCGACAAGTCGAGAATCTCGCGCTCCAGAAACTCCGGGCTGACCAGGCCGCGGGTCCGGATAGACGGGGCACCGGGGCGGTCGCATTCGTAGTTGGACACCACCGGGAAGTCGACCAGGACGACCTCGGCTCCCGCCGCGGTCAGCGCGGCGCCGGCGGCCTGGAACAGGTCGATGACGGATTGCCGGGTCCGGATGGGTTGGCCGGTGGACCCGCCGATGCCCAGGTGATCGCCGACGCCGGCCTGAGGGTCGGCGTTGACGTACATCCGCGGCACCCCGAACCGCTTGCCGGCCAGCGCGCCGGCACCGGCGGCCCGGTCGGCGGGCAGCAGTTCGCGGTAGGACTTGGGACGCACCGCCGAGGCCCGGGGAATGACAATCCACGGCTGCATCCGCCACAGGTCGCCACGCGTTTCGGGGTCGTTGGCGACGATGACGTCGAGCACCTCGAACATGTCGGCCATCGTGCGGGTGTGCGGGACGACGACGTCCATCGTCGGTACCAGCGGCCAGTTGCCCCGCACCGAGATCACCCCACGCGACGGGGTGTAGGCGCATAGGGCGTTGTTGGTAGCCGGTGCCCGTCCACTGGACCAGGTTTCCTCCCCCAGGCCGAATGCCGCGAAGCTGGCCGCGGTGGCGGTCCCCGACCCGTTTGATGAACCCGACCCGAAGGCCGACGTCAAATAGTCTGCGTTGTAAGGGCTTTCGGCCCGGCCGTACAGGCCGCGCTGCATGCCGCCGTTGGCCATCGGCGGCATGTTCGTCAGGCCGATCAGGATCGCTCCGCCGCGGCGGAGCTGTTCGATCGCGAAGGCGTCGCGCTGTGCGATGAGTTCGGCGAAGGCGTGTGAGCCGGCCGCCGCGGTCAGCCCGGTCACCAGGTAGCTGTCCTTGGCGGTGTACGGGATTCCGTCCAGTGGGCCGAGCAACTCGCCGCGGGAACGCCGCCCGTCTGAGGCGGCCGCCTCGGCCAGCGCGTCCGGGTTGAACACCACGACAGAGTTGAGGGCCGGGCCGGAGCCGTCCGGACCCCGGCGGTCGTAGGCCTCGATGCGGCGCAGGTAAGCCTCGACCAGCGCCACGCTGGTCACCCGGCCGTCCTCCAGGGCGCCGCGAAGCTCAGCGATGCTCGCCTCGGCAACCTCGAAGGAAGTTGTCATCCCCATATCCAACCCCACCCGGCTACCGGCGAGCGGAGGTAACGGGAACAAACCGGCAGCGCCGCGCGACTATTGACAACATGGACTGCGACACCGCCCGCGAGGCGCTATCGGCGCGGATCGACGGGGAGCGCGAACCGATCCCCG